>NZ_KV803690.1:117153-117754 GCF_001811145.1 Corynebacterium sp. HMSC062A03
GTGAAGCCGGACTTGGGGTCGCCGGATTGCCCGTTAGTCTGGCTTTGGATGATGGGTGGCGCTGGCATAAGGCTCGCAGGTTTTCCTGCGTGCCTTGTTGTGGTTTGTGGGTGGTGTTGTCTGAAGGATCGCCGATGTGCCCGCTAACCTTCACTCGGTTGGCGGGTAGCGGTGTTGGTGCAGGTGGTAAGCCGTTTCCTTTCAGTTGTTGCTGTGTGTGGTGGCTGGGGTTAGCTGCTGTCGGGTGGTTCCTTTGGTGGCTGTTCTGGTGTTTGTGTTCCGGGAGGTTGTGTCGGTGCCTGCCGGTGTGGCGCTGGGTGGCTCTGTCTTCCAGTTTGCTCCGGTAATCCTTGGGTTGGTGCTGTGGTCTGTGTCTTTGCGGCTGCTTTTTCGGTGTTGAGTCTGGCTAGTGCTTCTTGGTATTCCGGCATTGCGGTTATCGGGGCACCCCAGGGTGGGATGAAGCTAACTCCGGTGTTAAGTCGGTACATGTAGCCGCGGCCGGTAGGCCTTGAAGGGTCATCGTCGTTAATACCGTTGTGGTAGGCGCACAGGAAGGTGAGGTTTTTGATGTTGGTAAAGCCACCTGCTTGCCAGGGGA
>NZ_KV803691.1:0-444 GCF_001811145.1 Corynebacterium sp. HMSC062A03
CGCACGCGTGAAAAAGACCCTGGATGCCTGGAACTTAAGAATCAAACTCGCTGCCACACCCGCACACCGCATCCCACATGTTGCCGCCGCACGGCTTAAAGAACTCCGTGCTAAAAGAACCGCCAAACCAGGCGTACGCATCACCTACCGGGAACAAGGCCCCAACACGCTCTCCATTACCGACGATGCCACCACGATTGCCAACATGCGCGCCGTCTTAGAATCCACCAACAACACCGACCTACTTCAAGCCGCCAATGACGTCTTCTTCAAAGAAGGCACTGGATCCAAACCCGCGGTACGCACCCAAGTCATCGTCACATTAAATGAGTTGGACCAAATCATTAACGGCGAGGGTGATGAGATCGAGCTCAACCTGACTAACGGCGGGCGCATGACAGGCGCAGAGTTGGGCCTGACCCCCGGAAAGTAGACACGTCGGGG
>NZ_KV803692.1:0-221 GCF_001811145.1 Corynebacterium sp. HMSC062A03
CTGGGGATTTGTTGTTTGTTGGGGGTGTGCGTATATTTATCGAGGTCGCCGCGAGGTAGCCGGGAGGTTAACTGGTGGTAGATGTTCGGGCAATGGTTGTTCGGCGGGTTTGACTTTGGTTGAGCTTGTTGGGTAGTGTTGTTCGGGCCGCTGCAAGAGGGTTAACGTTTGGTTAATTTTTGTTGTGGTGTGCGGATGATGTTTGAGAACTCAATAGTGTG
>NZ_KV803693.1:0-40762 GCF_001811145.1 Corynebacterium sp. HMSC062A03
GTATATGCTCCACCAGCGCAATCCCCGAGTTGCGTAGGTGGAGGTAGGTTTCGATATCCCCCATGGCCACAGAGACTAAAACAGCACTAGCAACCCCGCAACTGGAGGAAGAAAATTCCTGGTTAGAGGGGTAATCGGGCTGGTAGGAGAAAAGCCCCTCAGATGAGGGGCTTAACGAGACTGAATAAATACGCTCAGCAGAGTGCTTTATTTAGACCCGGTCGGGACGCAGGCCGCGCCGATGATGCCAAGCGCAGCCAGCAGGCCGAGACCACCGGCAGCGTACTGAGCTTCGCGCGGGATGTTGCGGGCCATCGACTCAATCTGCTTCCGGACCGGCTCGAAGCCCGGGATGTTGAACTGTGTATTGGCAAACCCAAGGAAGGCCAGCGGGATGGCAAGGGCTGCGGGGATGGCGAGACCGAGGGCAGTCGGCAGGCAGCGCTCGCCAGTAGAAGAACCGGTTCGGCTGGCGGGCTTGCTGTCTACCTTGATGGTTTCGGAAGTGCCATCGGTGTACTTCACAACGAGGTTGCCCGCAGCGTCAGTGGTCACGGACTCGATACCACGGCCATCCTTGCCGTCTTGACCATCGGCTCCGTCCTTACCGTCTTTGCCGTCGCTACCCGGTGAGCCCTGGTCGCCCTTCGGTCCGACAAGGAGACCGAGATTATCGGTTGTGCCGTCGGTGTAGGCGACGATGACCTCGCCCCTGTCGTTGGTGGTCACGGACTCAATACCACGGCCGTCTTTGCCTGGCTTGCCGTCAGCGCCGTCTTCGCCGTCGGTACCATCCTTGCCATCGGCACCGACAACATTGCCGGCGTCTTCGGTGGTGCCGTCGGTGTAGGTGATGATGAGGTGGCCCTCGTCGTTGACGGTGACAGACTTGATGCTGCGAGACTCATCAGCCTGATCCTGGTCTTGAGCTGGATCCGGATTCTCAGCAGAGCCGCAGCCCTCGAGCTCGTCCGCAGAGCGTTTCACCGTCGCAAGGTTGAAGCCCACCTTGACCGGGTCGTGGTCGGAGGAGCGGTAGGGGTTATTGGCCTCAAAGACATCGCCGCCGGTGTAGTTGCGGCGGGAGTACTCCATGGCAATCGGCTCGTCGGAGTTGATGTTCCACGTCTGCGCGGCCTGGGCGTCGACGTGCTCGTTGGCCAGGATGTGGTCCAGGGAGCCGAGGTGGCCGGAGAACTGGTAGGAGGCCACGTCCTGCCAGTCCTCTTGGGCGTTGAGCTCCTCAACCGGGATGGTGTAGCCAGCGTTGCGGAAGACGGAGATGGCGTCTTCCTTGGAGTAAGCGTTTAAGTCACCCATGACGAAGGTGGCCTTCTTCTGCCACTTCGGCTGCTTGGACAAACCATCCAGGACTGCCTGGGCGTGGGCATTGCGCACGTTCGGGTTGTTGCCCTGACCATCGCCGGTGTCCTTGTCACCGTTGGCCACGGAGCCCTTGGACTTGAAATGGTTGGTTACCACCACGAAGGAATCGGGGCCCTCAGGAGCGCACTTGTCCTGCACTGGCATGAACTCGGCGGCGAGCGGGGTGCGGGCGGTACCCTTGAAACGCTCGTCCTCCAGCAAGGTGGCCTCACCTACTGGCTGGACGCGGTCCTTCTTGTAGATGATCGCGGTGCGGATGACGTCTGTATCGGCTGACGCGTTCGCCGGGGCCTTGACGTAATCCCACTTTTCAGACCCCGCACGGGAGTTGAGCTCACCCACGAGGTACTTCACAGCATCGTCGTAGGAACCGCCCACGGTGTTGGCGGCGTTCTCAATCTCCGACAGGCCGATAACATCGGCGTCGAGTCCCTCCAGCGCGGTGAGGATCTTGCCCTTCTGGTCGTTGAACGCGGACTCGGACCACGCGCCGCGGAAGGTGGGGCTGTCAGAACCCACGCCGTTGCCAAAGCGGTCATTGTAGGATTTCGCGCCGTTGTCTTCGCCCAGGTTGATGAAGAAGTTGAGCACGTTAAACGCCGCCACGGTGTAATCGCCAGCCACCTGCGGGGCCTCCGGACGGGCCGGGTCCCACGTAATTGGCAGATCTGCGGTAGCGGAGTCACCCGTAATCATCGTGGTGGGCTGGAAGCGCCACTGCTCGTGGCCGTAACCCAGGATGACGCCGGAGTCCGCGAACTCCACCTGGTTCGTCGTGCGAATCGTCTTCACATCCGAGCCATTTTGCATGATGTAGGGCAGCTTCGTGGATGCACCATCGCGGGAGAAGTCTCGCGTGGAACCGTCGTCCAAGATGACGTACTTCGCCGCGTTAGAGGCTTCCATGTCCTTTTGCTCCTGGGTGCCAGGGGAGACAATATCGGTGGGCTGGCGCAGCGCCTCGGTGCCCGGTGCTAGACCGAGCTCGCCGTAGCGGTTGAGGCCGTAGTTATCGGTCACCGTGTGCACGCCCGGCTTGAGCAGCATGGACTCGAGCTTCTCTCGCTCCTCATCTCCCTCGGGTAGGGCGTCGATGGCGAGCGGGGTGGCGGGATCGAGTGCGGTGTCGAGGACGGAGCCCTGGGCCAGGGCGATTTGGGTCTGGCCGTAGTACTCATCAACGGTGCCGGTGACCTCGACGGATTCCCCAATCTTTGGGTAGAAGCCGGTGCCGCCGGTGTAGACGAAGACAGCCTCAGAGGCCTCTGCCGGTACGGTGTCGCCCGTGCCCGGGGTCTGGATGGTGAAGCCGTTGAGGGACTTCTCACCCTGCCACACGGCGGTGACAACACCCTGGGTGGTGACGTTCTGTCCCTTGAGCGGGGACTCCGCGCCGGTGCCCTGGATTTCCGGGATGGTGACGGATGCGCCCGGCTCGGCCGGCTGTGGGTCCTCCGGCGCGGTGGCGCCACCGCCGGAGGAAGTAGGAGTCGGGGCGGCGGTGCTGAAGTCGGCGGCGTTGTCGTCGGTGTCGGTGCCGGCGTCATCGCGCTGCGCGGAGGTGGTGTTGCTCAAGGAAGAGGTAGGGGAGCCCTCGCTGAGCGACGCCTCCCCGTACCCCACGAGGTCTACTTCGGCCCCGGAGGCGTCGTAAAGCTTCACCGAGCCCTTGGAGCCGGACAGATTCAGGTTCCCCTCTGCATCAGGAGCAGGAAGCGGCTCACCGGTGCCGCCACCACCTTCCTGGATGAGGAAGTGGCCCGCGGCCGGGAGGGAACCGGACAGCTCGTGCTTTCCGCCAGAGTTGCCGGAGGCGGACAGGTACTCCACGGACCAGCCAGTGAGGTCGAGGCCAGCCGAGGTGGGGTTATAAAGCTCGATGAAATCGTGGTTAAACGCGGCACCCTTGTTGCCGCCGCCACCGTAGACCTCAGAGATGACGGCGTTGGAGCCGTCCACAGCGGCAGTGGCCTGGGGGACAACAATGCAGGTAGAGACAAGGGCGGCGATGGCGAGTGAGCCAATGCGTTTGAAATGCATGAGAGGTTCCTTGGATAGGTGAGAAAAGGGCAGCGCATCTCGTTCTACCTGGGTTTCGGGGCACGTGATACCGGAGCGCAGAGGGCGAGCTGGGGGTTAAGGTGGGATTCCCCAAGAATTCTTCAACCGTTTGGTTTGAATTCATCACCCCCAAAGATTCCGAATCTTTCATGCCGGCGGGATAGACTGGCGGGGCACCTATACTCACGCACAGTAAGGCAAAATTTTCATGGCTCGTGTAGTTGTCAATGTCATGCCCAAGGCCGAGATTTTGGACCCGCAAGGCCAGGCCGTCGTCCGCGCGCTGGGCCGCCTGGGGGTTGCTGGTGTCAGCGACGTGCGCCAGGGCAAGCGCTTTGAAATTGAAGTTGATGATTCGGTCAGCGCCGAGGAACTCGAGAAGGTGGCTTCCACCTTGCTGGCCAACACCGTGATCGAGGATTACGAGGTCATCCAGTAATGAAGATCGGCGTTATTACCTTCCCTGGCACGCTTGACGACGTCGACGCGGCCCGCGCCGCCCGCACCGCCGGCGCCGACGTCGTGTCCCTGTGGCATGCGGATGAAGACCTGCGAGGAGTGGACGCCGTCGTTGTTCCCGGTGGCTTTTCCTACGGTGACTACCTGCGCTCCGGCGCTATTTCGGCGCTGGCCCCGGTGATGCGCGCGGTGGTGGAAGCAGCGAATAAGGGCATGCCGGTGCTCGGCATCTGCAACGGTTTCCAGATTTTGACGGAGGCTGGCTTGCTGCCTGGCGCCCTGACTCGCAACCAGGGCCTGCACTTCCACTGCGTGGATACCTACCTCGAGGTGGAGAACGCACAGACCTCCTGGACCAGCGAGTTTGAGCAGGGGCAGCGAATCCTGATTCCGGCGAAGCACGGCGAGGGCCGCTTCCAGGCGGATGCGGAGACCGTGGAACGCTTGGAGGGCGAGGGCCGCGTGGTCTTCCGCTATACCGATAACTTCAACGGCTCCATCAACGGCATCGCCGGCATCACCAATGAGGCCGGCAACGTGGTGGGGCTGATGCCGCACCCAGAGCACGCCATCGATCTTCTCACCGGCCCGTCCACCGACGGTCTGGGTTTGTTTGTGTCCGCCCTCAAGGTCGTCGCTTAACCCGCGCCGACGGTTATAAGGAGAAACAATGACCGTACACAACGACACCGTCGAGCAAGCAGCCGCACAGCCTGAGCTGGAGCAGCCCTACCGCGAGTTGGGCCTGAAGGATGACGAGTACGCGCACATCCGCGAGATCCTGGGCCGCCGCCCCACCGACGCCGAGCTGACCATGTACTCGGTGATGTGGTCGGAGCACTGTTCTTATAAGTCCTCCAAGACGCACCTGCGCTACTTCGGTGAGACCATGACTGAGGAAATGGGCTCCAAGATTCTCGCCGGCATCGGTGAGAACGCCGGCGTGGTGGATATCGGAGACGGCAACGCGGTGACCTTCCGCGTGGAAAGCCACAACCACCCGTCCTACGTGGAGCCGCACCAAGGTGCTGCCACCGGCGTGGGCGGCATTGTCCGCGACATCATGGCCATGGGCGCTCGCCCGATTGCCGTGATGGACCAGCTGCGCTTCGGCCCGGCGGATGCCCCCGACACCAAGCGCGTTTTGCCTGGCGTGGTTGGCGGTATTTCGCACTACGGCAACTGCTTGGGCCTGCCCAACATTGGCGGCGAAACCGTTTTTGATGAGTCTTATGCTGGCAACCCGCTGGTTAACGCGCTGTGCGTGGGAACGCTGAAGGTGGAGGACCTGAAATTGGCCTTCGCCTCCGGTACTGGAAACAAGGTCATGCTCTTCGGCTCGCGCACCGGCCTCGATGGCATCGGTGGCGTGTCCGTGTTGGCTTCTGACACCTTCGAGGATGGCGCGGAGCGCAAGCTGCCGGCCGTTCAGGTGGGCGACCCGTTCGCGGAGAAGGTCCTCATCGAGTGCTGCCTGGAGCTGTACAAGTCCGGCATCGTCGTGGGCATCCAGGACTTGGGCGGCGCGGGCCTGGCGTGCGCCACCTCCGAGCTGGCCGCCGCCGGTGATGGCGGCATGGAGATCAACCTGGACAACGTCCCGCTGCGCGTCAAGGATATGACCGCCGCGGAGATCCTTGCCTCCGAGTCCCAGGAGCGCATGTGTGCCGTGGTGACCCCGGAGAACGTGGAAAAGTTCAAGGAGATCTGCGCGCATTGGGACGTCACCTGCGCCGAGATCGGTGAGGTTACCACTGGCAAGCACCTCATCATTCGCCATCAAGGCGAGGTCGTTGTGGATGCCCCAGCCGGCACCATCGCGGACGAGGCCCCGGTCTACGACCGCCCCTACGCCCGCCCGGAGTGGCAGGATGCGCTGCAGGAGTTCAAGGGCGTCGAGAAGCAGGACCTCACCGTGGCGCTGAAGAAGCTCGTGGCCTCCCCGGCGCTGTGCTCCCGTGATTTCATCACCGAGCAGTATGACCGCTACGTGCGCGGCAACACCGTGCAGTCCCATCACGCGAACGCTGGTGTGCTGCGCATCGACGAGGAGACCGGCCGCGGTATCGCGGTATCGGCTGATGCTTCTGGGCGCTACACCAAGCTGGATCCGAACATGGGCACACGCCTGGCGTTGGCGGAGGCCTACCGCAACGTCGCTGTGACCGGTGCCCGTCCGGTCGCCATCACCAACTGCCTCAACTACGGCTCCCCGGAGAACCCGGACGTAATGTGGCAGTTCCGCGAGTCCGTGCACGGGCTTGCCGACGGCGCCGTGGAACTCGGCATCCCCGTCTCCGGTGGCAACGTCTCCTTCTACAACCAAACCGGCGAGGAGCCGATCTTGCCGACGCCCGTCGTAGGCGTCCTGGGTGTCATCGACGACGTCCACACGTCCATCGGCAACGAGCTTGGACGCGTAGAGGAGCCGGAGGTCCTTGTTCTGCTGGGTGAGACCAAGGATGAGTTCGGTGGTTCCATCTGGCAGCAGGTAAGCGCTCGTGAACAAGGTCACGAGTCAGAGAAGGGACTCAATGGCCTGCCGCCACAGGTGGACCTGGCCAACGAGCAGTGTCTCGCGGACTTCTTCGTGGGCAACGAAGGCCTGACCGCTGCACACGACATCTCCGAAGGTGGCCTCGCCGTCACCGCATTCGAGATGGCCAAGCGCAGCGGCGTGGGCCTGAGCCTGGATCTGTCTAAGGTCCACGAGGACGCCTTCGTGGCAGCCTTCTCTGAGTCCGCCTCCCGAGTGCTGGTAGCAACGACCGCTGAACGCGTCGACATGCTGCTGCAGCGCGCCGAGGAGTGCGGCGTTCCGGCCGTCGTCGTCGGCCAGACCACCGACAACGGTGAGCTGGAGCTGGGCGGCGAGTCCGTTGCTGTTTCCGAGTTGCGCGAAGCTTGGGCGGCGACCCTGCCGGACCTCTTCGGTCACGCCGTCGGCGCGAACTCCGTCGTGGAGTAAAACGCGCAGTTCCGCTCAGCAGCGTTGACGCTGCATCAGCCCGGCTTCGGCCGGGCTTTTCCTTTTCCGAGTCATTTAAATTGTTTCTTCATCCCAGTTGCCATGAATACCGATACTGGCTTTTTCGACAAGAGGATTGGTGAGGAAGTGTCCATTTAACAAGGCCACTACTTTTTCAGGCCACGTGGTTCCAGGAGACACAGTCCGCAGTAAATGCGCCATGATTATCAAAGCGCCGAATAACTTCTCACTTTGATTCTCTGGAAGGATGTGTAGGTTTCCATTGTTCCGGATAACCTCAGTTGGAGCCGGAGCAAATGAACGATTCCACAGCCTTCCATGGTGGGCACATGTATTCCGAATGACAGTTAGCTGCTCGAGCCAACTCGCCAGCGGATGTTTCTTCGTAAGTCTTTGCTTCTGATTCCTATTCAAACTAGAGAAGTTGATCTTTATATTCAGCGCTTCCGAAATTGACCGTTGATCGTTGGATCCTAAGCCTGCATAGAGCTTTGAAATGTCCGAAAAATCGAGCACTTCAGCCACAACCCACATGGGATACTGTCCACCGTATTCATCAATGTAGTGCTTCACGGCGTCGCTCTTCTTCGCTCTCGCAAGCCGACCGTACGCTGTACTCAGCCACGACACGTGGTCAAAGTTTGGCCGAAAGTCGTCTGAACGGAGATAGAAAGTAGGATCATTGGGGTGTCGAGTACACAGTAGCTCGACGAGCTTGGTGCGCATCGCAACCTCGATTCGCTCCATACCATCATGAATCAGGGTACGGAGTTTCCGATCGGCTTCATATAAGGAGACGACGTCGGCAAAGTCAGTACCATCGACGAAGCTGCTAATTCGGCTAGTTCCGTCTTCAGTGAACTGTCTAGCCGGATACCAATAGGCGGAAAGCCGGTAGTAGCTGACGTGTGAAAACCATTGTTCAGCTAAAGCTCTGTCGATCTTCATGCCGCGGCTTTGCAGGCGAAGAATGTGTTCGCCAATGGTCGCTGCTGGCTTGAGCGTAGAAGACATGAAAAGCCAATCTAGAGGTGGGATGTGTTGCCACGATGACAGTGTTGGCGAGACTGCGCAAATAGAGATCCAGCCCACTCCGTGTTTCCGAAGGGAACCGGGCGGGCTGAACTATTAACCAAAATTTTACCGCAGAATCTTGACATGCGTCAATCCCTTTTTTCGGGCAAACGTGAACCTTGAAGATCTAGTTGTTTAGCTGAGGGTTAGTGGAATCAAATCCTGCAGTGGGTATATTTCGTGGTCGTGGTGATGAAGGGGGCTTGCGTCTGCAGTGAAGCGACAACCAGTCAAAACTTAGGCGCCGATAGTGCGGGCGATGGTCTGGTCCCAACTCAGCTTCATCTGGTGGGAGAAGAGGTTGAAGGTGTGCGAACCCTGGGGGCTGAAGTAGCGGTTCACGCGCACCCCGGCGTTGCGGGCGTTGCGGGTGAATTCCTCCGAGCACTGGTTGGCCACCATCTCTACCGCGCGGGGGCCCAGCCACTGGGCGGGGCTGTTGGTGCCATCGATGGGGCCCGGGGTGCCGGAGGCCGAGCCCACGAAGACCTCGACGTCGCGCAGGCGTCCGGGGTTGGCGTTGGGGTCGTGCTCGAACCACTGCGGGGAGCCTGGCAGGCCCCAGGCATTGAAGGAGGAGCCGCCGCCGTAGGCAATCATCGCGGTGGAGGTAGGGAAACCAATCGCACCGGAGCGCACCGGACAACCGGAGTAGGAGGCTGCGGCTTTGTAGCGCTGTGGGGCGTGGCCGGCGATGTCGAGTGCGGCGCCGCCAGTAGAAGAAATGCCGCCGATGGCATCGCGGCCGGTGCCGTGGAATTCGGCGTCGATCAGCGGGGGCAACTCAGCGGTCATGTAGGTGTTCCACTTGTTGACCCCCAGGATGGGATCCTCGGCATTCCAATCGGTGTAGAGAGAGTAGGCACCGCCGAGCGGCATTACGACGTTGACGTTCTTGCCCACGGCCCAGTGGCGGATATCGGAGTGCGTCATCCAGTTCATGCCGGCCTGGCCGCCCTCCACGCCGGGCAGCAGGTAGAAGGAGGGGCGCGGCTTATCGTCCTCAGGGAGCAGGACGTTATTAGAAATCACCGCATGATTGGCCGGGGACCAGACGTCCACCACCCAGTGGTTGCCGCCCATGTGGCGCTTAGAGGTAATGAAGGCCTTGTCACCGAGCCAGGGCTGCGGGTTGGTCACGCGCGAGGAAACCTCGCCGATGGTGCTGGACTGTGCAGAGGCGGAGCCGACGCCTGCCGACGCCGCTCCCAGCGCCACCATGGTAGCTGCGAACAGCGCCGCGGTGCGGCGAGAGCGTGAGACAAAGGAAAGCATAATGTGGGTAGTTTACGTGGCCAGTGCCCTCGTGCTGCAAATATTGGAAGAAAAACTGGAGGAAACTTTCGCTCCACCCTTGTCTGCCGCAATGCTCGGCCGTATAGTTACGGATACGTAAGTTTTGGGAGTGAATGCGTTATGCGCACGACCCGCATCTCAGGCAAGGCAAGGCCCCCACTATGAACGCACCCAGTGCTCAGAAATCGTCCCCGCAAGAATTTCCAGTTGAATCAGGCTCTGTGCAGGAAAATAGCACGATAGAGCAGCTCATCCAGCGCACGTACTGGATGGCGGACCGCGGCCCGCGCCCATTAACGCGCGGCTGGGGTCACCTCTTTGCTGCGCTTGCGTCCCTGATCGCATCGACAGTGTTGATTACCTTTGCGTGGATGACGCTGCCGTGGTGGCAGGGGTTAGCAGTAACGGTGTATGGCGTCGGCGTGGTTGGCCTCTTTACAGTCTCGGCGCTGTACCACCGCTGGCCATGGGTATCGATGCGTGCTGTGCAGTGGTGGCGGCGTGCTGATCACGCGACGATTTCGGTGTTCATCGCGGCGACCTACACGCCGCTGTGTGCCATCGTGCTGGAGCCCACGCAGGCGCTATGGATGCTGACTGCTGCGTGGGTGGGCGCCACCATGGGGGTTGTCTTGAACTTGGTGTGGATTAATCATCCGCGGTGGCTGGACGTGGTGGTCTATCTCGTGCTGGGTTGGCTCATCCTGCCTCTGTTGCCGAATCTGTGGCACTCCGCAGGGCCGGCCGTGGTGTGGCTGCTTTTTGCGGGTGGCGTGGTCTATTCAGTGGGGGCGCTGATGTACGGCTTCAAATGGCCGGGTCGCAACGCACGTTGGTATGGCTACCACGAGCACTTTCACACCGCGACGATTGCCGCGGCGGTGGTGCACATGGTAGCCATCTGGATGGTTGTTGCGGGCTAGCTTTAAAGGATCTATTGAAAGCGTCTATTAGGCGTTGGTGAGGTCCTCCGCGAGGGGAAATTCGACAACTAGGCCTTGGCAGAGCACACGTGCGTTAGGGTTGCCATCCCACGTGGGGTTGAAACCAACCGCACGCAGCGCTTCGACGAGTAGCTCGCCAACGGCCACAGGTGTGCTGAGCTCGGCATCGGTTTTCATAGTGCCGAAACCAAAGAAGAGATCTCCGGTGTGGATCAGCCTGTCGACGTCCTGCATGTGGCAATAAACATATCCTGTGGCATCGTCTTCTTCCGCCTTTTCGGCGCCGTACTCGGCGCCGTCGGAGGCGTCCCAGCCCTCGTCGAAGCTGAAGGCTAGGTTGCGCTGTTGCAGCTCATCACGGAGGGCATCGAGGCGCTGTGCGTCAGCGGACTTCTCTGTGACCTTCTGTGCGTACTCAGCGGCAACTTCGTCGATGATGGCGTCGAAATCTTCTGGGAACGGGTCCTTGCGGGTGCGGGTCCACTCGGAAGGATCGTCGAGAAGCTCGATGAAGTCGTTGTGAATGTCCTGGCGTGAATGGCCGTGGCACAGATGCAGCGAGATGTCGTTGCGAAGGGTTCCGGAGACCAAGATGTCTTCGGAAGGCGGGAAGGAACTGGAGAACATGGAGTGTGATGTGGTCATGCCTGTGGATGGTAGATGCGGGATACTGACAGTGGCCGAAAACTGGGCGAAAGCAGGGAGGGCACCCCGCCAGGTGGCGGAAGTGCCCTCGAGATGCGTGGCGTGACTAGACGTGGAGCGGATCCACACCGGCCTCGGTGAGCATCGGGATGTTGTGTACCTCAGGCGGAACGCCGAAGGCATCCACGAGTACGACGGACCATGGTGCGAGCGAATCGACGAGGTCGTTGATAGCAGCGCGGGCGGCCTTCATGCGGCCGGCCGGAATCAGGTTGTGCTCCTGGTACCAGCCCGCGTGCTGAACCAAGGTGTCGAAGACAAAGAGGTGGCGCAGCTGCTCGAAGACCTGGCGTGCCAGCGAACCTTCCTCCAGACGCTCCTCTGCCTCAATCATGGCTTGGACCAACAAGGTATCCACACGGGCCCAGCCGGCGGCGATGAGGTGATCCTGGCACTGGTCCACGATGGCAGCAGCCTGCACCTTATCGGCCTTGCGGGCTGGCTGGATGCGGCGCACGAGGGAGAAGAGGATGGACTGGGCACGGTCGTCGATCAGCTTGGCCTGGTAGGTGGCGTCGAAAAGCGAAGCCTCAGAAGGATTCACGCGGTCCACCAGGCTTTGCAGGCGGGTGGTAAAGCCGTAGCGGCGGCGAACCACATCGGTGGCGGTGGAGGCCGCGTATTTTACGGTGTCCCACGGGCTCATGTCATTCATCGCGCGGCCATAGGCGGTGAGCAGGTTCTTGCCCACCATCTGGATGAGCACGGTGTTATCGCCCTCGAAGGTGGCGAAGACATCGGAGTCGGCGCGGTAGGTGGTCAAGCGGTTCTCCGACATGTAGCCAGCACCGCCGCAGGCCTCGCGGCATTCCTGGATGGTGCGGGTGGCGTGCTGGGTCTGCGCAGTCTTGATGGCCGCAGCCAGGGATTCCATCTCGCGGGAGGCGAACTTCTGCTCTTCGGTCGGTTCCGTCACCGACCACGTTCCGGCCTCATGCTGATCGTTTTGCTCCTGGTAGCGTTCCAGAATCTGGTTGTAGAGCAGGTGCAGCGCGTAAGTACGGGCCAGCGGAATGAGCAGGCGGCGACGGTGCTGACGGTGCTCGATGAGGCGCTTTTCCGCGCCGGTGGCTCCTTCGAACTGGCGGCGGCAGTTGGCGTAGCGGATGGCGATGTCCAGGGAGGCCTCGGTGGCCGCGCCCGCTGCGCCGGATACACCGATGCGGCCGCGGATAAGCGTGCCCAGCATGGTGAAGAAGCGGGCATTCTTGGACTCGATCGGGGAGGAGTACTTACCCTTCTCATCGACATCGGCGAAGCGGTTGAGCAGGTTCTCGCGTGGCACGCGGACGTTGTCGAAGCGCAGGGTGCCATTGTCCACACCCACCAAACCACCCTTGTGGCCATGATCGCCCAGGGTGACGCCTGGTAGCTCGTTGCCTTCTTCATCGCGGATAGGGACGATGATGGCGTGGACGCCATGGGAGCGGCCATCGCTGTCCGGGGTAATGAGCTGGGTGAAGACGACGGCCGCACGGCCATCCTTGGCGGCGTTGCCGATGTAGTTCTTCACCGCGGAATCGGAGGGGGTGTTGATGATGAACTCATCGGTCTCCGGGTCGAAGGTTGCGGTGGTCTCTAGGGATTGTACGTCGGAGCCGTGGCCGCGCTCGGTCATGGCGAAACAGCCCGGAAGCTCCAGGCTGGCGGCCTTGTTGATCCAGTCGAGGTGGCGCTCGGTGCCCAGCTGATCTAGCGCGCCACCCCACAGGCCCCACTGCACACCGGACTTGATGGCCAGCGAGCCATCAACCCAAGCTAGGCCCTCGAGGGTGAAGGTGGAGAGATTCGGTTTGCCGGCGCCGCCGTGTGCGCTGCGCAGGCCGTGGCTGAATCCGCCGAAATCGCGAACCTTGGAGAGGTTCTCAAAGGTGTGCTGGCGCTGCTCCGCCATGGACAGGTGGGGCTTTGGGAAGAGCTCCGGGTCATTGAGGAAGGTGCGCAGTTCCTGGCGGAAGGCGGCATGGGGGCCGTCGAGAAGCGCGGCAAGTTCGGTGGCAACGGAAGGCTTGGGGGTGGTGGGCAGGCGGTGCGGGCTGCGGGCCTCCGCCTTGGGTGCATCGGTGGTGGCTTGGTTGTTGAGCTCTGGGGAGACGGGTTTCTTGTCTGAAGAAGACTTGGTGAGTGCCATGATGGGGGTCCTTTCTGAGAGGGCGGTGCTTAACGCTCGACGATGGCTGCGACACCCTGGCCGCCGGCGGCGCAGATGGAAATGAGGGCGCGTCCGCCGCCGTTTTCCTCAAGAATCTTGGCCGTGGTGGCGAGGATGCGGGTGCCGGTAGCGGCGAAGGGGTGACCGGCTGCTAGAGAAGAGCCCTTGGCATTGAGCTTGGCGCGGTCGATGGGGCCGAGTGCAGACTGCAGGCCGAGGCGCTCGCGACAGTAGGTCTCGTCCTCCCATGCAGACAGGGTGGCGAGTACCTGGGAGGCGAAGGCCTCGTGGATCTCGTAGAAATCGAAATCCTGCAGGCTTAGGTTGTTGCGCTCGAGCAGGCGCGGGACCGCGTAGGTGGGGGCCATGAGTAGGCCGTCGGGGCCGTGGACAAAGTCGACGGCCGCGGTCTCGGAGTCCACCAGGAAGGCGCGGGGTTCGATGTTGTGTTCGGCAGCCCACTCTTCAGAGCTGAGGAGGGCCACGGAGGCGCCGTCGGTCAGCGGCGTGGAGTTGCCTGCGGTCATGGTGGCCTGCGTGCCGTGCTGCTCGGCATCGCGTTTACCAAAGACTGGCTTCAGCTTGGCTAGGGACTCCAGGGAGGAGTCCGGGCGCAGGTTGGTATCGCGATTGACGCCGAGGAAGCCGGTGGTGAGGTCATTGAAGAAGCCCTCCTCCCAGGCCTTGTGGAGGTTCTGGTGGGAGGCGAGTGCCAGCTCGTCCTGGGCTTCGCGGCTGACGTTCATCTCGCGGGCGGTGATGGCGGCGTGGTCACCCATGGAGAGCCCAGTGCGGGGTTCGCCATTCTGCGGCTGCTCCGGAGCCAGCTGCGATGGGCGGATGGAGCCGACGAGCTGTGCGCGCTGTGCGGCGGTCTTGGCACGGGTGAGGTTGAGCAGTGTGCGTCGCAGCGTGTCATTGACAGCCAGCGGGGCGTCTGAGGTGGTGTCCGTTCCTCCTGCGATGCCGGCGGAGATGCGTCCTTGGGCGATGGCATCGCCGACGTGGATGGCTGCCGCAAGGGAAGTGCAGCAGGCCTGCTGCATATCGATAGCTGGCGTCGTGGAATCGAGGGCGGAGCCGAGTACGGATTCGCGGGTGAGGTTGAAATCGCGGGAGTGCTTGAGAACTGCGCCGGCTGCCACGAGGCCTAGGCGTTCATCGTGCAACCCGTAGCGTGCCACGAGGCCATCCAGCGCACTGGTAAGCATGTCCTGGTTGGACGCATGAGCGTACTGCTTATTGGAGCGAGCAAAGGGAATGCGGTCGCCACCCAGGATGGCTACGCGGTGCGGGGGGTTGGTCATTGAAAACTCCTTCGCGAGTGGTCTTGTGCGAATCGTCCCAGTGGGAGGGGGTAGCAACCCGACTGTTTATTTCGCGTCACAACTAAAGTGATATTGTTAGTTCTATCACTTAATTAACTAACCTTGCAACCGCTCGATCAAGGCTTGCAAGGTTGTGAAGAACCGAGAAAGGAACAGGCCAGCCTATGTCGCACGTCACATTTGCTGAGAAGCTCATCAACTCACCGCTCGCCGCCAAAGCAGGAGTACCGCAGGGGTACCCCCTGCGCCGCCACAAGATAGGGGAACCGGCGCTCGATGGTCCCATTGTCATCGGCGGTCAGGGGCGCATCGCAGACTTCCTGCGCTCCCAGCTAGCCGTGGACTACCAGGTCATCAACTCTTCGGCAGAGGCGAAGCGCGCTGCCCTCGTCTTCGACGCCACTGGTCTAGACACCCCTGAACAGCTGCGTGAGCTTTATGACTTCTTCAACCCCCAGATGCGCAACCTCCTGCCATGCGCGCGCTTGGTAGTTGTCGGCACCACCCCGGAGGCGGCAGATACCATCGACGCCCGCATTAGCGCACGCGCCCTCGAAGGCTTTACCCGTTCTTTGGCCAAGGAGATGCGCAAGGGCGGCACTGTGAACCTGGTGTGGGTAGACCCCGCGGCCACCGCAGAGGTGGAATCCACGGTCCGCTTCTTTCTTTCCGGAAAGTCGGCTTTCGTGGATGGGCAGGTTGTGCGCGTCAGCGCCCAGGGACAGGTTCCTTCCGGACATAGCAGTGGGACACAGAACTGGGAGCAGCCACTCGATGGGCGGCTTGCAGTGGTGACCGGTGCCGCCCGCGGTATCGGCGCCACCATCGCGGAAGTGCTGGCGCGCGACGGTGCCAGCGTTATCTGTATCGACGTCCCACAGGCCAGCGAGCACCTGGCAAAGACCGCGAACAAGGTCAAAGGCACCGCGCTGCCTCTCGACGTCACTGACCCTCAGGCCGCGGACAAGATTGCCCAGCACGCCCAGGAGCGCCATGGCCGAGCTATTGACGTCATCGTTCACAACGCCGGCATTACCCGTGACAAGCTTATGGCCAATATGAATGAAGGCCAGTGGGATGCTGTCCTGGCCGTTAACCTTCTGGCGCCGGTGCGTATCACCGAAAACCTTCTGGAATCTGGCTCCCTCGCACCGGGTGCGGCCGTGGTCGGTGTGTCCTCCATGGCCGGCATCTCCGGTAACCGCGGCCAAACGAACTACGCCACCACCAAGGCCGGCATTATCGGGCTGGTCGACGCCCTGCGTCCCGTCCTCGCCGAGAATGGTTCCACCATCAATGCCGTGGCGCCGGGCTTCATTGAGACCGCCATGACCGCCGCGATGCCGACCGGCCCGCGCGAGATCGGCCGCCGCCTGAACTCACTGCAGCAAGGCGGCTTGCCTGTTGACGTCGCCGAGACCGTCGCTTTCTTCGCCTCGCCGGCCTCCGCGGCGGTAAGCGGCAACACCGTCCGCGTCTGCGGCCAGAACCTCATGGGAGCCTAAATGAACGTCACCACACTCAACGAGATTCCAGATCTTCCTGCGCTCTACCGCAGCCTGATGGTAGGCGCGGTGCCCATCCCCGGGCTGGGGGCAGGCAAGCGCAAGGTCGACGACCCACAGACTGCTTACCGGGTCGCGGGAGTGCGCGTAGACACCGAGCACCTCGCGCGCTACTGCCAAGCCACGGGCCTGCGTCTGGGCAACGAGCTGCCCGCTACTTATCTCTACGCGCTGGCCTTCCCCCTCGCCATCAAGGTGATGGCCGCCCAGGACTTTCCTTTCCCCGCTGTGGGCGTGGTGCACCTGTCCAACCGCATTGAACAGATCCGCCCGCTGCGCGTCGACGAGAGCTGCGACATCACCGTGCATGCGGAAAACTTGCGACCGCACCGCAAGGGGCTGGTCATTGATATGGTGACCACCTACAGCGTGGAGGGGGAGGAGATCTGGCGCCAGACATCGGTCTTTCTAGGCCAAGGCGCGAAATTCACCAAGGACACCCCGCGGCAAGTGAAAACGCGCCCGGAGGCCGAGCGTTTCCTCGACTTCCCCGGCGATGAGGTGGGAACCCCCACGGCAACGCTGCGCTTTAGTGCCGAGAGCACTCGCGTCTATGCGGCGGCATCTGGCGATAAGAACCCCATTCACGTTTCCGCCGTGGGAGCCAAGCTCTTCGGCTTCCCCGCGCCCATCGCGCATGGCATGTACACGCACGCCCGTATGCTGTCGGTGCTCGACGGCACCCTTCCGGGTGCTGTTCGCATCAGCGCGGATTTCTACAAGCCCGTCATTCTTCCAGCGAGCACGGGAGTGTTTGTGGCTCCGAGCGTCGCCACAAACAGTGAGATCGGAGCCCGCACCGTTGCGTTGCGTAAGGCCAAGGACCCAAGCTCCCTCCACGTGGCGTGCCGGGTTGAGCCAGTGGACTAGCCCCTCGGCACTAGCGCCAAGCAGCTGTGGGGTGGTGGGGGAGCCTCGGGCTAATCTACGTGCTGGTGCTGTGGTGCCACCACCAGCGGCTTCGGGGAGTACTTGCCACGCAGGCCACGAAGAATGCCGGCGTGCTCCCAGAGGCGCTTATCCTCTTCGGTGCGTGGAGTGAACTGGCGGGCAGCTAGCGGCTGCCAGTCGGCGTCCATCGCCATGTAGGAGACGGTGGCGTGGATGGCGGTTTCCAATTGCTCGCGGCCACCGCGCGGGTTGCCCGAGCGCACGTGGACCGACATCTGCATCGAGCGGGTATCCGTGCGCATCATGCGGGCATCCACTTCGATGAGGTCTCCAATGTGAATGGGCCGGTAGAAGCGAATACCACCGGCATAGACCGCGACGGTGTGCTCACCCGACCATTCCATAGTGCAGGCAGCGCCGGCCTCATCAATCCATTCCATGGCCGTTCCGCCGTGAACGTTGCCGCCCCAATTGACATCGGTGGGCTTAGCCAAGAAGCGGTTTACCATTCGGGGTGCATCGGAAGGGCCATCATAAGTCTGCTTTTCCATTTCCGCTTCGATGGCCTGGCGCAGCTCGATGCGGGATTCTGCAGCCTCCCACACACGCTGGTGCTCAGTGGTGTCCGGAATCAGCGGCGGAACAGCCACCGACTTTCCGGTCTCGGTATCTTTGGCCACGAAGATGACGAGGCAGTCGCAGGCGCGGGTAAAAATGCCATCGCGAGGGTCAGCGGAGAGCACCTCGTTGACGATGTGCATGGAGGATCGCCCAGTCATCGCGATTCGTGAGCGCACCTCCACCAAGTGGCCCGAAGGGATTGGGCGAGTGAAGTGAATATGGCCCACGTAGGCTGTCACGCAGTAGGTGCCCGACCACTGGACCGCGCACGCATAGGCGGCCTTATCGATCCACTCTAGAACGCGGCCGCCGCCGATGCCTTGGGCGCCGGCGATAGTGAGATCTGTCGGGGCGGCCATAAACCGCAGCGTGATGGAGGGAGACTTGCCGGTGGGAACCAGCTTCTTTTCTTCCGAGGAGCTTGGTGGCATGGTTGGTGACATGGATAACAAAGTATCAGGGAGCGTGCTGACCGTATGAAAAAGGCTGTTGATGCCGCCACCACCCGCGCTGCTGTCGAAGCGGTGGAGGAGTGGATCCGTGACCCTGAAGGGGTGGAAAAACCAGGTCGACCGGCTCTTGCGAAAGCCACTCGGACCACAGCTCGCCTGTTGGAGGCGGACGCGCCGGGTCACTCCGTGGAACTGCGGGTCCCCCCATTCGTGGCAGTGCAGTGTATCGCCGGGCCTCGGCACACCCGGGGTACTCCTCCGAATGTGGTGGAGACGGATCCCCAGACGTGGTTGCAGCTGGCCACGGGCGTCCTGGACTGGGAGCAGGCGCTTCACGACGGCCGCGTGGACGCCTCCGGCTCCCGTTCTCACGAGATCGCTGGCTGCCTGCCCGTGATTCCGTTAGTTTTCACTGGCCGGAACGGCTAGGATTAGCGCCGTGGTAGCTGAACACGTCCAGAGCATGACTAAGCCCCTGTCTACGGATCCCAGCCTGGATCCGGAGCCCCGCGAAGAATGCGGAGTCTTTGGTGTTTGGGCACCAGGAGAAGAGGTTTCCAAGTTAACCTACTTCGGACTTTTCGCCCTCCAGCACCGCGGTCAAGAGGCCGCCGGCATCGCGGTCGGGGATGATGACCGCATTGTTGTCTTCAAAGACATGGGCCTAGTCTCCAATGTCTTCGATGAATCCATCCTCACCTCACTGCACGGAAACGTGGCCGTCGGCCACACGCGTTATTCCACTGCGGGTGGCAAGGAATGGTCGAATGTACAGCCGATGTTTGGGACGTCGCCCAGCGGCGTCGACATCGCGCTTGGTCACAACGGAAACTTGGTGAACTACCAGGAGCTGCGCACCAAGGCTGTGGAACGCGGGCTCATCAAACCGCAGGAAGAGTCCGTTTCGGACTCCATGTGTCTGTCCATCTTGTTGGCTGATGGCGTGAGCGAAGACAGTAGCGTGTTCGATTCCGCTTTGCAGCTCTTGCCCACCGTGAAAGGAGCGTACTGCCTGACCTTTACGGACGGGCACACCCTCTACGCCGCCCGCGACCCGCATGGCGTGCGCCCGCTTGCCCTCGGTCGGCTCAACACGGGCTGGGTGGTAGCCAGTGAGACCTGTGCGCTCGATATCGTCGGCGCGCAATTTATTCGGGAGATCGAACCGGGCGAACTCGTTGCTATCGATGAGACGGGCATTCGCTCCGAGCGCTTTGCAGAAACTAAGCGCCACGGCTGCGTCTTCGAATATGTCTACCTGGCGCGGCCGGATACCAATATCAAGGGCCGTTCGGTCAACGCTACGCGCGTGGAAATTGGGCGTCGTCTAGCGCGCCAGTACCCAGCACCCGATGCGGACATGGTGATCCCCGTTCCTGAGTCCGGCAACCCGGCCGCCGTGGGATATGCCCGCGAATCCGGGCTGACCTTTGCGCATGGCTTAGTGAAGAACTCCTATGTGGGGCGCACCTTCATCCAGCCCACACAGTCCCAGCGGCAGATGGGCATTCGCCTCAAGCTCAATCCGCTGCGGGAGGTCATCGAAGGCAAGTCCATCGTGGTGGTGGATGATTCGATCGTGCGTGGTAACACGCAGCGCGCACTAATCCGGATGCTACGGGAAGCCGGCGCTGCCGAAGTTCACGTGCGCATTGCCTCCCCGCCGGTGAAGTGGCCATGCTTCTACGGCATCGACTTTGCCTCGCCAGGCGAGCTTATTGCCAATGCCAACCCCTCCGATGATCCGGAAGAAGTAGCACAGACCATCTGCACCGCGATCGGTGCGGATTCGCTGGGCTTCGTCTCCACCGATGAGATGGTGGCGGCTACCCAACAGCCACGCAACGAACTGTGCTGCGCATGCTTCGATGGGAAGTACCCACTCGGACTGCCCGCCGGAAACCCGAATGCTGAGGCCGTGCGCACCCTGCAGGGCTCGACGACAAACTAAGGAATAAGGACTAAGTCATTCATGAGCGAGAACACGTATGCTGCCGCCGGCGTCAACATTGAGGAAGGCGACCGCGCAGTAGAGCTAATTACCCCCCACGCCAAGCGTGCCACCCGCCCCGAGGTGATGGGTGGGCTCGGCGGATTCGCCGGCCTGTTCAAGCTGGGGGACTACAAGGAGCCGGTCCTCGCAGCTGGCTCTGATGGCGTGGGTACCAAGCTGGCCGTGGCCCAGGCCATGGATAAGCACGACACCATCGGCATCGACCTCGTCGCCATGTGCGTGGATGACCTCGTCGTGTGCGGAGCCGAGCCGCTTTTCCTGCAGGACTACATCGCGGTGGGCGAGGTTGTTCCGGAAAAGGTAGCGGAGATTGTGAAGGGCATTGCTGAGGGCTGCGTCCAGGCTGGTGCTGCCCTCCTCGGCGGTGAGACCGCGGAGCACCCAGGCGTCATGGGCAAGGATGAATACGACGTCTCCGCCACCGCCGTTGGCGTGGTGGAGGCCGATGAGCTCCTCGGCCCAGACAAGGTACGTGACGGCGACGTCCTGATCGCTATGAAGTCCTCTGGTTTGCACTCCAACGGCTACTCCTTGGCGCGCTACGTCCTCCTGGAGCAGGCCGGTTTGCCGCTTGACGGCTATATGGAAGACCTGGGCCGTACTCTCGGTGAGGAACTACTGGAGCCTACCCGTATCTACGCCAAGGACTGCCTGGCCCTGGTCTCTGAGTGCGCGGTGTCCACCTTCTGCCACGTCACCGGCGGTGGCCTCGCTGGGAACCTCGAGCGCGTCATCCCGGAGGGCCTGACCGCTGAGGTGAGCCGCTCGACGTGGACTCCGGGCCAGATCTTCAAGACCATTTCCTCGGTGGGCAAGGTGGCGCTCGAAGAGATGGAGAAGACCTTCAACATGGGCGTCGGCATGATCGCCGTCGTTGCGCCGGAGGATCGCGAGCGCGCACTGGCCATGATGACTGCCCGCCACGTTGAAGCATGGGAGCTGGGCACCGTCCGCGTTGCCGAAGAAGGCGAGCCGCGCGTTCTGATGACGGGCGAGCACCCAGGGTTCTAGGTCCTAGGAAAGGAACCTGGGAAAGGAACAGGGCCGGCAGTTTCCTCCTCTTATTGAGGGGAAGCCTTGCCGGCCCTTCGCTTACGTGCTGTGCACGGTGGGGAAGTGATCCACGCGCTTAGCGCGCGTCGGAATCATCCTCATCCCACTCGTCCGAGTTCCAGCGATCCGCATAGTCTTCGTAATCCGCGTACTCCGAGTACGGGTCCTCGTCCTCATCGCGGGAGCGCTTGGAGTTCTGTGAGGCGAGTTCACGCTGGAGCGAATCCAGGTCCATCTCGGGCGAATTGTACTTCAGCTGGCGTGCAACTTTGGTCTGCTTTGCCTTTGCGCGTCCGCGTCCCATGTGCATGACCCCCTTGAGGTGTGTAGGGCGGTCCAGGGATTCTTGGCCGCCCCATCGTCTTAGTCAGATATGTGTATGTTCCTGTAAGACACCATAGCCTGTGTGACGAAAAAATTCCGAACTACCCCCCAGCGTCGCGTCGAAAAGGGCTCTAGCCCGCGGAGAAGAGGCGAATGTGTAATTCGCCACTACTTTCCGCGCAGGCGGTCCACAGCGGCGCGCCCGGCCTTGGGGCCCTCATCGGTGGGGATGGACTCTGGTTCAACCGAAGCTGCCACAGAGCCAATGTTCAGATCCCCGTTGTTGAGAGCGCTGCGCTTAATCAGACCAAGTGCGATGGGGCCATAATCGCAGTCCTCCACCACGGTGCCGAGCCGGCCAACGCGCCGTCCCCCGAGCGTAATGTCGGCGCCGCTATCGGGGCGCTCTGGAGCGGACCCGTCGAGGTAAAGCATCACCAGCAAACGGGGAGAGCGGCCGAGGTTCTCTACGCGCGCTACTGTCTCCTGTCCGCGGTAGCAACCTTTTTCTAGATGAACGAATGCGGGCACATCGTCGTTGCGCCGGATCCATTGTGGAACCTCATGGGCGATGGTTTTCTCATCGAGGTCAGCAGCCCGTTCGGGCTCACGTGCGCGCACTCGCTCTGCGGTATATGCCATGAGACCCGCTAAGCTTCCGCCCTGCTTCTCCAGCTCTGTTACGGCAGCATCGAGCCGCTGGCGCGGCACGAGGAAATCCTGGCGTGGACAGCCCGGCCACTGCACAGAACGCTCGACCAAGGCCGCCGAGGGCTGCTGCAGCGACTGCCCCAGAACCGTGATGACCGCCGCGTCTGCTTCCTCCACGGTGACCTGGGACCAGAACACCATGGCGGTAAGGAAATCTCGCAAAGACTCGAACTGTGCTGTGGGCACGTCGAGGTAAAAGGTGTCCCCGTCGAAGGACAGATCCATGTGGTGTAGGACGTGGCCCTGAATGTTGAGGTCAAGAGCGCCTGCGGAAAAGCCGCTGTCTACATCGTCGAGCTTCTGGCTCAGCAGGTTATGCAGGAAGGCACGGGCATCGGGGCCAGACACCGCGATGACGCGGCGATGGGAGCGGTCGATGATGGCGGAACCTGTCTCTACCGCGCGCTGCTCCACAAGGGGGTTTCCATAGTGCCAGGGGACCCCGGAGACATCGACAAGCGTGCTGCCCTGGAACTCAGTAGCTCCGGGCCGGGAAAGAAGTGGCGAAGAGTAACTCACGCCCTCCGATGGTAGGGCATAATCGGGTCTATGAGCCTTCAGCGCAGGAAAGAGCCGGTCATCTACGTTGTGGAACCGTTTGGAGGGTCGGTGCGGCGTCATATGCCGAACCTTCCGTTGGTCTATTGGGATGATGCCGCGGTGACGCGCGGCGACGGGATCTTCGAGTCCCTCCTCGTCCGTAATGGCAAGGCCGCTAATTTTCACCGCCACGCGGAGCGCTTCCGGCATTCCGCCCGCGCGCTCGATCTGCCGGAGCCGCCGATGCACAAGTGGCAAGAAGCCACTGAGCTGGCCATCGCGGACTTCTATGGCCCCGCCGGCGCGGATGGAGAGGAGGGCTCGTCGCTAGAAGCCAAGTGCACGTGGACTTATACCCGGGGCCGCGCCTCCACCTGTGTGCCCACGGCCTGGGTGGTGGTTCAGGAGGTTTCAGACGCGGTTGTGGCACAGCGCGCTACCGGCGTCAAGGTGATGAGCACCCCGCGCCTGTGGCAAGTAGCGGAGGAGCTACCTGCGAAAACGCTGAATTATGCGGCCACAATGGCTACGCTGCGCCTGGCACGCGAGCGTGGGTTTGATGATGTGATCTTTACTGATCCCGATACGGGACTGGTGCTGGAAGGCGCCACCTCTACCGTGGTGGCGGTCAAGGGGGCGAAGCTGCGCACGCCTGCGGGTAAGGGTATTTTGCCCGGCACGACGCAAGCGGCGCTCTTCGAATACGCCTCCGATCAGGGCTATCGCTGCAAGGCGAAGGAGCTTGACCTGCGCTACCTCGAGGAAGCCGACTCGGTGTGGCTTGTGTCTTCAGTGCGCACGGCGGTGCGCGTGACGCGCCTCGATGGCAAGAAGCTCAAGGCGCCGGCGAACGCGGAGGAAATACGCGCGCTGATCGACGCCGCCCTGGCGCGCTAGACTCCCTCGTACTGTGAGCTAGCGTTAGCTAGCTCAGCTAGCTCGCCTGCTGATTAGCCTGCCACGCGGGTGAGCTCGGCGGACATGAAGGGGCGCATTTCGCCGTCGACAAGCCGCTCATCTACCCAGCCCAGGTTGTTGTTCGGCATGAGGCCATACATACGCTTGCCGGGGCCGAGGTTGGTAGGCCCAGTTTCCGTGACCATGGTGGACGCAGATTCCAGCTGCCAGGCGCGCTCGTTGAACAGCGAGCCGTAGAAGATCTCGTTGATGCCATTGGAGGAGGTGTAGGTCATCTCAATCTCGTCCTTGAGGGAGATGCGCCAGAATCCGGACTCGCGGACATCTGGGCCCACCGGTTTGCCCTCGGAATCGATCTTCCAGGTGCGGGAGGTGTAGGTCAGGTAGTTCTCACCGTCGTGGGCGATGATGAGCTGCTGGCCAAAGGCGTACTGTTCGCCGTCGGTGCTGTGAGCCTGGCCTTCGCCCTGCCAGACACCGACGAGGGGGAGAAGTCCCAGGAGGCCATCGTGCAGTGACGGGCCTTGGCGTAGGTTCGCCGTCTCATCCGGCAGGGGATTATCAGCCACATCAACGGTAGGAATGTTGCGGGAGGCAGCATCCTTCCACGCTTCAGCAGCTTGGTTAACGGCCGCGTTGCCGTCGATCTTGGTGTTCTCCGGGTGGGTATTTTCCGTCTGGTTTTCATTATTAGTCTGTTCGCTCATGCTGCCCCAGCGTAGTCGTGGTGGCATCACGGTAACCACTAGGCTCCAGTAGTCTTGGGAGTCATGCGCGTTTTGCTGATCTCAAACCCGAACTCCACGAGTCAGAATTCGGCCCTTTTCCGTGAGGTTCTGCCCGTTATTCGGGACGTGGAGGGGCTGCAGCTGCTGGCCCGCTTCACGCACTACCCGGGGCACGCGCAGGATATGGTGCGCGGCATGACGCGGGAAGACTTCGATGTCATCTTGGTCTTCGGCGGCGATGGCACGGTGAATGAGGTTGTAAACGGGCTGCTGGGTCCTGCAGATTCCACAGAGCGCCCCAGCCCCCAGGAGATTCCAGCACTCGCAGTGATCCCCACTGGTTCCGCCAATGTCTTCGTTCGCGCCCTTGGTTTCCCCAATACCCCGGTCGAGGCAGCACACGTGTTGGCTCGGATGCTGGAGCGCAATACGCGTCGCACCGTCTCCTTAGGCGTGTGGAATGACAGATGGTTCGCGGTCAATGCTGGTTTCGGGTTAGACGCCGACGTGCTGGCTCGCGTGGACCGTGCTCGGGAGTTGGGCTTTGCAGCTACCCCGTTGCGCTATTTGGCCGTGGCCTTTCAGGCTTATCAGCGCGCCCGCATCCGCCCACCGCGCATTAGCGTGCGTGCGCGCTCGAGTTCGGGAGAAACCTTTGCGGCTGATGACGTACCCGTCATGTTCACCTCCAACACCAACCCGTGGACTTTCCTCGGCCCACTGCCCGTGGTGACCAATCCGCGCAACTCCTTCGACCAAGGACTTGGCCTATTCGGGGTGTCAGACCTTGGCGGTATTGATGGTCTCGTCGGTGTGCTCCACCTCTTCGGCGTGGATCACCGCCACTGGCTGAATAAAGTTACGGATGCCCGTACGCTGCACTTCGAGGATGCCGTCGAGGTGGATCTGGTGTGCCCGAAACCACACCGTTTTCAGGCGGATGGGGAGTCGGAAGGCACTTTCACAGAAGTGCACCTGGAATCGGAAGCGGACGCATTGGAGGTATTCGCTCCCATCGACCCGACCCCGCCCACGCACCGCAGCATCCGCAGGATCCTGCGGGACCTCATTCGAATCAACTAGTTCTGGCGCCAGCTCGGCGGAGTCGTTGGTGCGCTACCCACTTGGTTGGCCGTGTCTTGTGCCTTCTGCGCTGCATCCTCGACGGCCTTTTCTTCTGAGCCGTCGATCTCCAGCGGTGAGAGCTGCGCGGTCTTCAACGTGATGTTGCGGCGCTGCACCTCGAAGGTGATGGAGCCGCCGTGCAGTTTTACGGATGTGGCCTGTGAAGGCAGGGGGAGCTGGCGGGTATCCAAGACCAAACCGAAAGCCTTCTTGAGGCGTTCATCATCGGTTCCGTAGACGCTCATACGAAATTCCGGGCCCACGAGGCGCAGCGTTACCGTCGCGGTGGACTTGGTGTTGTCTCCTGGTAGCGTGCCGGTGAGCTCAGCTTGGGCCGAGGGGCCGCCGGTGGGAGACATGTCATCGGGATTGGCAATGGACAGATCGGTAATGCCCAGCATGCGGCCTAAGGCCACACCGTCGAGGCTGATGCTGCGCGTGTAAGTCGACACCGGTGAGCCTTCTAGCTCGCCGCTGAAGAGTTGTTCGGGGCGGATCGTGATGTCGCGCAGAGTAGTCGAGGCATTGACCATCCCGAGCTTGGGAACCTCCACGTCAGAAGATTTAACCTCCAAGTAGGGGATCTCCTTGGTGAGCGCGCCCAGGGTGAAGGGGACGCCGCCGATATACACGTTCGGCGTGTTTTCCAGCTGGGAGCTGGCCTTCGCCTGCTGGGCCACGGTGTGTTCCGCATGCATCGCCACTGCTGAATCCGCCAGCCATGCGGTCAGGACCACTCCCGCGACGGCGGCAAGACGTACGAGGTTGCGGCTGAGGTAGATGACGGTCACCCCTCTATTACTACCGCACGTAGGGTGGGAAGCATGAATATAGAGACTAATACTGTGCCGCAGAATCTAGATCTCGCGCAGCGCGTGGAGGAACTTGCTGCAGCGGCCGAAACACACGATGGTGTTGCGCCTTTCTCAGAACAGTTTCTTATCGGGCTGCGGGATGACCGCCTGGGCCACCGCCATCTGCTCTCTATCGAGGGCGACGAGGTGCTCGGTGTGGCTGCCCTCGACGGGCAGACAGTGGAGCTCTTTGTCGGTGTGGAACACCGTGGGCGAGGGGTAGGGCAGGCGCTTGTCGACGCCCTCCCGGCATCCCCCCAGATCTGGGCGCATGGCAACCTCCCGGCCGCCCAGGCGCTGGCGAAACGTAATGAGATGGACGTCGTCAGGCGCCTGCTCGTCATGGCTATTGAGGGCCAGGACCTACGCGCAGCGGAGGAAGCGTCCGCAGCGGTCGACGGCCTAGAGATTCACACGTACACCGAGTCGGTGGAGCGCTTCGGACGTGAACATGTCGAGGCGGAATGGGTTCGCACCAACAACGAGGCTTTTTCCTGGCATCCGGAGCAAGGGGGCTGGGACCTGGAGCGCCTACATCGCGGGATGGAAGCCGAATGGTTTGATCCTGCCGACGTGCTATTCCTGTGGGATTCGCACGGTGGTGCGCACAGTGCCCCAGCATTGGCCGGTTTCCACTGGCTGAAATGGCATGCCGAGGGCACCCCAGCCTTTGGTGAGGTCTATGTTGTGGGGCTGGGTGAGGACTACCGCGGGCGTGGGCTCGGTGGGCCACTGCTCACTGCGGGACTGCAGCGCATGGTGGAAAAAGGCGCGGACAAGGTCATTTTATATGTCGAGGCGGACAACGAACCTGCAGTAAAGGCCTATGAGCGTTTGGGCTTCTCGATTGCAGAGGAACACTGCGTCTGGGCGAAAAGTGACTAGCCTCACCGCCTTGTGGTACAAGTTCACCGATTGTTCATCTCTTGATCCCTGTGGGGTTAACCCACCAGATATAGCTTTACTTCCCGTGAGTTAATCGTGCCCGCCTTAAGAGGACGGCGGAGGGCGATTTACTCGGACAATCATTCTCTTGTATCCGCACCGGAAAGGTTTCCCGTGATCCGCAACTTCAAGCGCACTGCCGCTATCTTCGGCATCGTCGCCGCCACCTCCACCGCTCTCGTCGCTTGCTCCGAGTCCAACGACTCCGGCTCCGCTGAAGGCGGCTCCGAGGGCTCTGACGTCTCCGGCGAGCTCGTCGGTGACGGCGCGTCCTCCCAGCAGAATGCAATGTCTTACTTCCAGACCGCATTCTCTGAGGATCATCCGAACGCTTCCCTGTCCTACAACGCTTCCGGCTCCGGCGCTGGCGTTGAGGCTTTCACCAACGGCCAGGCCGACTTCGCTGGTTCCGACTCCGCTCTGAAGGAGGATGACGGTGAGGTTGAGGCTGCTGCTGAGCGCTGTGGCGGCAACGAGGCATGGCACCTGCCGACCACCATCGGTCCGGTAGCTATCGCTTACAACCTCGAGGGTACCGAGATCAACCTCTCCACCGAGACCCTGGCCAAGATCTTCAAGGGTGACATCACCAAGTGGAACGATGAGGCAATCGCCGCTGACAACGAAGGCACCGACCTGCCGGACGAGGACATCACCGTCATCTTCCGCTCTGATGAGTCCGGTACCTCCGCCAACTTCCAGAAGTTCCTGAAGGCCGCTACCGGCGACTGGGACACCGAGGGCAAGCAGTTCCCGGATGCAGTTGGTGAGGGCGCCAACGGCTCCGCTGGTGTTGCTGACCAGGTTGCCAACATCAAGGGTGCTATCACCTACGTTGAGTCCGGTTTCGCTGACCAGAAGGAAGCAGACGGCGTTCAGAAGGCAAAGATCGACTTCGGCCACGGCCCGGTTGAGCTGAACACCGAGTCCGTCAACGTTGCTCTGGAGAACCTGGAGTTCAAGGAGACCGAGTCCGAGCACAACATGGTTGTTGACTCCGACGCTCTGTTCGCGTCTGACGACGAGGGCGCATACCCGCTCATCCTGACCACCTACAACATTGTTTGCTCCGCTGGTTACGATGAGGAGACCTCCGCTCTGGTTAAGGCCTTCTTCACCACCGTCCTGGATCACCAAGATGACCAGCTTGCTTCTCAGGGCTTCATCCCGGTTGAGGGTGCACACCTGGACAAGCTGAAAGCTGCTGTTGACGCTCTGCAGTAAGCGCTAGAGCTCAACAAAGCTAAATACTCTTCGCCCCCACTGCCGCACTCGAATCGCGCTTTGGGGGCGCAGGTATGTAACGACAAACTCCATTCTTAACGCTGAAAAGGATTAGAACGTCTCATGGCAGACAATAATCTCACCACGGCGCCCGAGCAGACGGAGCTTTCCGTCTCCGCTGCTGAGCGGCCTTCTACCGGCGGATCCGAAGAACTTACCAAGGCTAACTCCAGCAGCGGAGTTAAGCGCCCGGGCGACCGAGTCTTCGAATTCCTTTCTTCTGCTTCGGCCACGTTGATCACCGTCATGATTGCTGCCATTGCGGGCTTCTTGCTGTGGCGTGCCGTGCCAGCCCTGGGCGTCAACGACGGTGGCATCATGGGGTTCTTCACCTACGGTGGCCGTTGGGAGACTGGCGATACTTCCGCGATGAAGTTCGGTATCCCGACCATGTTCGGCACTACGGTTCTTATCTCCGTCTTCGCCCTGCTGCTGGCTATGCCGGTTGCACTGGCGATTGCCATCTTCCTGTCTAACTACGCGCCGGCACGTCTGGTCAAGCCGCTGGGCTTCCTCGTGGACATGCTCGCTGCAGTCCCGTCCATTGTTTATGGTCTGTGGGGCTGGCAGGTCCTCGGTCCAGCTCTCTCCGGTTTCTACTCGTGGCTGGAGTCCTGGGCTGGTGGGTTCTTCCTTTTCACCGTCTTTGATAACTCGCCGTCGTTTGCTACCGGCCGTAACCTCTTCACCGGTGGCATCGTGCTGGCCGTGATGATTCTTCCGATTATCGCCGCTACGGCACGTGAGGTCTTCGTCCAAACTCCTCCTGGTCAGATTGAGTCTGCCTTGGCACTGGGCGCAACCCGCTGGGAAGTTATCCGCATGACGGTGCTCCCCTTCGGTATGTCCGGCTACATCGCCGGCTCCATGCTCGGTCTTGGACGTGCACTGGGTGAGACCATGGCTCTGTACATGGTTGTCTCCCCGCTCGTGGACTTCCGCTTCTCGCTCTTCGACGGCGGTACGACCTTCGCCATGGCCATCGCCTTGGCATCCGCAGAGTTCGGTAATGAGATGCGCGCAGGTGCCTACATCGCCGCCGGCCTCATGCTGTTCTTGCTGACCTTCGTGGTCAACGCCATTGCCCGCACCATCGTGAAGAAGAAGTAGGGAGGAGGACACAATGACTACTACTACAAACGCCAAGCCTGCCTCCGCAGGCGCTACCTTCCTTGATATTTCGGCTTCCCGAAAGGCCACCAACACCATTGCCACCGTCGTGGTATGGGCGGCCATGATTATCGCCATGATCCCTCTGGTTTGGGTTCTGTGGGAACTCTTTGCCCGCGGCAGCGGCATCATCTTCAGCGCCGATTGGTGGACCACGTCCCAGCGCGGTGTCATGAACAGCGTTGCGGGCGGCGGTGCTGCTCACGCCATCGTTGGTACCTTCGTCCAAACCGTCCTAGCCTCCATCATCTCCATCCCGATCGGTATCTTTACCGCTATCTACTTGGTGGAGTATTCCAAGGGCGGCTGGCTCGCCCGTACCACCACCTTCATGGTGGACATCCTGTCCGGTGTGCCGTCCATCGTTGCCGCGCTGTTTATCTTCGCTATGTGGATCACGCTCTTCGGCTTTGGCCGCTCCGGCTTCGCCGTGGCGCTTTCCTTGGTGCTGCTGATGATTCCGATCGTGGTTCGCAACACCGAAGAGATGCTCCGTGTTGTCCCGATGGACTTGCGTGAGGCCTCCTATGCACTGGGCGTTCCGAAGTGGAAGACCATTGCTCGCATCGTCCTGCCGACCGCCCTGTCCGGCATCGTTACCGGTATCATGCTCGCGGTTGCGCGTGTGATGGGTGAGTCTTCTCCGGTGCTGGTCCTTGTTGGTTCCTCCTCCATCATCAACTGGGACGCGTTCAAGGGCTCGCAGTCCTCGCTACCGCTGATGATGCTGGATATGTACAAGGCCGGCGCACAACCGGCTGTCCTGGATAAGCTCTGGGGTGCAGCGCTGACGCTGGTTATCCTTATCGCTGTCCTTAACATCGCGGCCCGTGTCATCTCCGCGAAGTTCTCGGTCAAGAAATAGATCGCCGTAACACTCGATTCCGCCATACATTCTTAAGAGGAGAAACTCCTAATGTCTAAGCTTGAGCTCAATGACGTGAACATTTACTACGGCGACTTCCACGCCGTGCAGAACGTCAACATGCAAATTCCGGCGAAGGCCGTGACCGCCTTTATCGGCCCTTCCGGCTGCGGTAAGTCCACCGTTCTGCGCACCTTGAACCGTATGCACGAGGTCATCCCCGGCGCCTATGTCAAGGGCGAGGTCCTCTTGGACGGCCAAGATATTTACGGCGCCAAGGTTGACCCGGTATCCGTTCGCAACACCATCGGCATGGTTTTCCAGAAGGCTAACCCGTTCCCCACGATGTCTATCGAGGACAACGTTGTTGCCGGCCTGAAGCTCTCCGGCGAGAAGAACAAGAAGAAACTGAAGGAAGTTGCCGAAAAGTCTCTGCGCGGCGCCAACCTCTGGGATGAGGTTAAGGACCGCCTGGATAAGCCGGGCGGCGGCCTGTCCGGTGGACAGCAGCAGCGTCTGTGCATCGCCCGTGCGATTGCCGTGGAACCGGAGGTCCTCCTCATGGACGAGCCGTGCTCGGCACTTGACCCGATTTCTACCCTGGCTGTTGAGGACCTCATCCACGAGCTGAAGGAAAACTTCACCATCGTTATCGTCACCCACAACATGCAGCAGGCAGCCCGTGTGTCCGATAAGACCGGTTTCTTCTCTCTAGAAGCCACCGGAAAGCCGGGCCACCTCGTCGAGTTTGATGACACCACCAAGATCTTCGAGAACCCCTCCAAGAAGGACACCGAGGATTACATCTCCGGCCGCTTTGGCTAAACACCGATAGCGCCATAGTGCCGAAAGCCGGCGCCCTCTCTCGACTGTTTAAGGTCTAGGAGTGGGCACCGGCTTTTGTGTTTTCAGGATGAGCTAGGTGTTACTAGCGGTGGATCGGCAGCTATTTCGAGCATGAGCCTCATCTAGTGATGGAACTGGCGCTCCAGCTCTGCCATGCGGGCCTCTAGCTCGGCTTCGCGTTGCTCCTGATCACGCTTGCGCATATAGCGGTCCGGGTCCAGGCCCGTTGCAAGATAAATAATGCGACCGGCAGCGGCGGCACAATGATCGGCGAAACGCTCGTAGTAACGCGATAGCTGCGAGGTTTCCACGGCCTGGCGCACTGTTCCTTTCCATTCCCGCTGGGTCAGCATGCGCAGCAGGTGATGGTTGATGTCATCGACGGCATCATCATCTTCGGTCAACCGAAGGGCTAGCTCCGGATCGCGGGTGATGAGGATGTCCTTGAGCCCCGCGGACATATCGAGAACGAGGCGCGCATATTCCTCGAAGTAGCCCATGATGTCTGCTGGTACCACTGGCTCGGGGTGGCGGCGGCGGGCACTCGTTGCAATGTGCTGGGACAGGCGGCCCATGCGATAAAAGTCTTCAACAATATAGATGGAAGAGATGACCTGGCGGAGATCCTTGGCCATCGGATTTTCCAAGGCTAGCAGGGAGACCGCGCGGTCTTCGCACCGCGAGCGCACCTCATCCAGTTCATCGCGCAGTGACACAGCCTCCTCAGCCGGTTGCAGGGAGGCCTTGATTAACGCCTGGGAGGCGAGGGCCATCAGCTTATGGACGGTCGTGCTCATGATGATGAGATCATGAGAAAAATTATCCAACTGTTCACGGTAAGCAGCGCGCATGCCACGTACTTTAGCTGAACTATTGGTCTAGTGCCTGTCGAACAACAAGTTTGAATAATCGCGGTTAGCCGCCGGAGTGCATAATCTCCGCGCCTTCCGGCACAGTGGCATCCTCCGGATCATCGAGCCAACCCTCGGGAAGGACTACCTTGGCGGGTGAGCCCTGGCGGCCGCGGGCACCATCGGCGTCGTCGGCAAGCGCAGGCGAGTCGGCCCACGGCGCCAGCAGTTCGCGCAGATCCTCCAAGGAATTGACGCGAGAAAGGCCCGCACGTACCTGGCCGCCCACGGGAAAACCACGCAGGTACCAGCCAATGTGCTTGCGAATATCGCGGCTGGCTTGAGCCTCGCCCTCATGCTGGGCTAGAAGCTCTGCGTGGCGGAGCATGATGCGCGTGACTTCGCCTAGCGTGGGCTCTTCCGGTACTGGTTCACCCCGCAGGTGGGCGGAGAGTTCCGCAAAAAGCCACGGGCGGCCCAAACAGCCGCGGCCCACCACGACGCCGTCACATCCAGTTTGCTCCATCATGTCGTGCGCATCGGTTGCCTTGAAGATATCGCCGTTGCCCAAGACTGGGATGCCTGTGTCTGCCAAGTGCTCCTTCAAGCGGGCGATTTCGCCCCAGTCGGCGTGACCGGAGTAGCGCTGGGCGGCAGTGCGCCCGTGCAAAGCAACTGCTGCGGCTCCTTCCGCCACAGCGATACGCCCGGCATCGAGGTGTGTCTTGTGCTCTTCATCAATGCCGACGCGCATCTTCACCGTGACTGGAATATCCGTGCCCTCAGTCGCCTTGACTGCGGCGGAGACGATGTTGCCAAACAGGCGGCGCTTATAAGGAAGGGCAGAACCCCCGCCGCGGCGCGTGACCTTGGGGACCGGGCAGCCAAAGTTCATATCGATGTGGTCCGCCAAGTTCTCATCCACGATCATCTTGGCAGCCTTGTAGGTGTACTCCGGATCGACGGTGTACAGCTGCAGCGAGCGGGGCTGTTCTTGGGGAGCGAAGGTGGTCATGTGCAGGGTCTTGGGGTTGCGCTCGACCAAGGCGCGAGCGGTGACCATTTCGCACACGTAGAGCCCGGAGACAGTCCCGGTCTTTTCAATCTCTTGCTCACGGCACAGCACGCGAAAAGCCACGTTGGTCACGCCAGCCATGGGGGCGAGGACAACGGGGGAGTTGAGCTGGATTTTTCCGATTGCAAGAGTCACGCCGCCAATTGTGCGCGGAAAGAGCCTGGGGTGGCAAATTCTGATGAGGAAAGTGAGGTGTGCACACGGTTTGGGGCAGAGTGCGGTAAATTCGCCACTGATTCGCTAGTGTGGTGCATGTAACTAATAGGAAAGGACCGTAACGTAGGTCGTTTCTGCACATAAAAGGAGGACTAATGTCTGAGAGAATTGCATACGCGCCGTTTGAGAAGCTCGTGATGAGCGCTGACGAGGCCGCACAGTTCGTCAACCACGGTGATCGTGTGGGAATCTCCGGCTTTACCGGTGCTGGCTACCCCAAGGCCCTGCCGACCGCTATCGCGGAAAAGGCAAAGGCGGCCCACGAGGCGGGGGAGGAATTCAAGATCGACATCTTCTCCGGTGCCTCTACCGCCCCGGACTGCGATGGCGTCCTGGCTGAGGCAAACGCCATTCGCTTCCGCTCCCCATACAACTCTGATCCGGCATTGCGCGGCCGCTTCAACGATGGCTCCGCCCTCTACCAGGATGTTCACCTCTCACACTCTGGCCAGCAGGTGGAGGAAGGTTTCTACGGTGACTTCCAGGTAGCCATTATTGAGGCCGTGCGTATCGATGAGAAGGGAAATATCGTTCCCTCCTCCGCAGTAGGTAACAACCTCGAGTACATCGAGGCCGCCGACAAGATCATCATTGAGATCAATGAGTGGCAGTCTCTCAACCTCGAGGGCATGCACGATATCTACCGCATTGAGAAGCTGCCGAACCGTCAGCCGATCCCGATTACCAAGCCGGCTGACCGCGTTGGTACCACTTACATTGAGATCCCGGAAGAGAAGGTCGTGGCTGTAGTCAAGACCAACGCCCCGGACCGCAATGCTCCGTTCAAGGCCCCGGATGAGGTCTCTGAGAAGATCGCTGCGAACTTCATTGAGTTCCTCGAGGGCGAGGTTGCTGCCGGACGCCTGGAGTATGACAAGTTCATCATGCAGTCCGGTGTGGGCAACGTCCCGAACGCAGTGATGGCCGGCCTGCTGGATTCCAAGTTCGAAAACATTCAGGCCTACACCGAGGTTATCCAGGACGGCATGCTGGATCTTATCGACGCCGGCAAGATGACCGTCGCCTCTGCTACCTCCTTCGCCCTGTCCCCGGAGTATGCGGACAAGATGAACGCTGAGGCTGAGCGCTACGCCAAGCACATCATCCTGCGCCCACAGCAGGTGTCCAACCACCCGGAGGTTATCCGCCGCGTTGGCCTGATCTCCTCCAACGGCATGATTGAGGGCGACATCTACGGCAATATCAACTCCACCAACGTCTCCGGCTCCCGCATCATGAACGGTACCGGCGGCTCGGGTGACTTCACCCGTAACGCCTACATCTCCACCTTCGTGTCCCCGTCGGTGGCAAAGGGCGGCGCTATTTCCGCCATCGTGCCTTTCGTGTCTCACACCGACCACACTGAGCACGACACCATGGTCATCATCACCGAGTATGGTGTTGCGGACCTGCGTGGCCTGGCTCCGAAGGAGCGCGTGGAGAAGGTTATCGCCGTGGCGCACCCGGACTACCGTCCGCTGCTGGAGGAGTACTTCGAGCGTGCCAAGGCGAATAAGTTCCAGCACACCCCGCACGATCTGAAGACCGCTTTTGACTTCCAGGTGAACTTCATGGAGAAGGGTGACATGCGCGGCTAATTGCGCATCTCTGCTAGGTAGTGGCCCTTTCCGCTGGAGGTGAGGGCCATTTCGTTTTCTTTAGTGCGACCTACTAAGATGGTTGGGCGTTGGGCCTTTAGCTCAGTTGGTAGAGCTACGGACTTTTAATCCGCAGGTCGCGGGTTCGAGCCCCGCAGGGCCCACAAAAAGAGCCGCCTTCGGGCGGCTCTTTGAGTAGTTTTAGGGGCGTTGAGCTTGCAGGGATGCGGCTGGGGTTTGTTAGCTCTTGACGAGCTTCCGAATGGCCCGCATAGCCTCCTCTAGCTTCTCTGAGGCTATTTCCCCGTCCTCGGCGGCGGCTCCTGCCACGCAGTGCTCTATGTGGTCCTCCAGGAGCGCCAGGGAGACATTCTCGAGCGCGGAGGTTACCGCCGAGATCTGCGTGATGATGTCAATGCAGTATTGGTCCTCTGTGATCATGCGGTGGATGCCGCGGGTTTGCCCTTCGATGCGCTTGAGGCGCGCTAAGTATTTCGCCTTTTGATCGTCATTGGAGTTGTAGCCGTGTACACCCGGCTCATGGCAGGAACAGGTATCTCGCTGGTCAGTCATAGTTTTTCACCTTTCTGCCGGGGCGATTTGGTTAAGTAAGGATGTCTCCAGTATATTTTTACAAAGTTGCCTCAAGGCAACGGGCCCCCATCGTCTAGCGGCCTAGGACACCGCCCTTTCACGGCGGCGGCACGGGTTCGAATCCCGTTGGGGGTACCAACACCTTTGTGTTGGCACACAAGTAAATATATATGGCCCTGTGGCGCAGTTGGTTAGCGCGCCGCCCTGTCACGGCGGAGGTCGCGGGTTCAAGTCCCGTCAGGGTCGCCATATTAAGCCTCGAGGCATTGTTAGAGAAACAAGCCTCGGGGCTTGCGTCGTTTTGTCTCCGTCAGCGATTAATCCTGCTGGCGCATGCCGCCGGTGGAGCGGGAAAGCTTATAGGTCTAGGTGCTGTGGGGTGGGCTGTATACCGAGGTCTAGTGCACGGTAAAACTGAGTCTGACGTGCTGATTTGCTGTGCTTATCTAGCTGTGTGTAGAGTACTTATTCGTGCCCAGCGCACAAGAGAAAACTAAAAATGGCCCTGTGGCGCAGTTGGTTAGCGCGCCGCCCTGTCACGGCGGAGGTCGCGGGTTCAAGTCCCGTCAGGGTCGCCGAAGTCCTAGTGGCTTCTGGCCAGATAGCTCAGTCGGTAGAGCACACGCCTGAAAAGTGTGGGGTCGCCAGTTCGATCCTGGCTCTGGCCACAAGATAGCCCCCTCCATTTTTGGAGGGGGCTTTTTTGGTGCATTTTTTGGTTTAATGGGCGGCATGACTACTTCTGTTGCGCACCAAACCGATCAATCCCGCTTCGTTATTACCGTCGATGGCGAGGAAGCGGGTTTTGCCGAATACAGTGACTCCGCAGCCACGCGCGAGTTCACGCACACGGAAATCTCTGAGGCCTTTCAAGGTCAAGGCCTGTCCAAGCCGCTCATTAAGGCGGCGTTGGATGATGACTCGACGGTAGGCCGCCAAGTCATCCCAACGTGCAGTGCCGTAGCGCGGTTTATTGAGAAGAACCCTGAATACCAGCGTCTGACTAAGCGTGAGGGCAGCCTCTAAGGACAGGCTCTGGGGCTCTTAGATGTAGTAGTCCGGGTCCACCAGCTTGATGCGCTCATTCTTCTTGCGAGGACGGTTCTTAGCCGGAATACCCGTAGCGGTGTGATTAGCGGGCACATCCTTCGTCACCACGGCGTTAGCGCCTACTGCGGAGCCTTCGCCGATGGTGATGGGGCCTAGTACCTTGGCGCCGGCACCGATGGTCACGTTGTCCCCGATCGTTGGGTGGCGCTTGGTCTGCGTGAGCACCTGGCCGCCGAGCGTGACCCCGTGGTAGAGCATCACGCCATCGCCGATTTCGGCGGTTTCACCAATAACGATGCCCATGCCGTGGTCAATGAAGAAACGGCGGCCGATGGTGGCACCAGGGTGGATCTCAATACCGGTGAAGAAGCGGTTTACTTGTGCCAGGATACGTGCGGGGCCGCGCCAACCATGCTTCCACATGCGGTGGGCGATGCGGTGCGCCCAAATAGCGTGGAGGCCGGAATAGACCACGGCATTCTCGACGTCGCCGCGCGCGGCCGGGTCATGCTCGCGCGCGTTGGCGAGGTCTTCACGAATCATCTTCAAGATGTGCATGCGAACCATCCTATCCAGAAAGAAAAAGCGCCCCCTAGCACAGAGGGCGCTTTTATTCGGAGGCTCATCACGGCGCCGTGCTTGGCGACGTCCCGCGGAGAGCCATGTTGACTATTCCTTAAGCTTCGCGGATGTCCTCGAAGAGAATGGTGGAGACGTAGCGCTCACCAAAGTCCGGGGCGACAACGACGATGGTCTTGCCCTTAAACTCGTCACGAGCGGCCAGCTTGAGTGCTGCAGAGACGTTGGCGCCGGAGGAAATACCAACGAGCAGGCCTTCTTCGGTAGCCAGCTTGCGGGCGGTGGACACGGACTCTTCGGTGGTTGCGGTAAGAACCTCGTTGAGGATCTCACGGTCCAAAACCTCTGGGACGAAGTTAGCGCCGATGCCCTGAATCTTGTGCGGGCCAGCCTTGCCCTCGGACAGAACAGGGGAATCGGAGGGCTCTACGGCTACGAGGTAGGTATCCGGGTTCTGAGAGCGCAGGTAGCGACCAACACCGGTGACGGTGCCGCCGGTTCCGACGCCAGCCACGAAGGCGTCAACCTTGCCCTCGGCGTCCTCCCAGATTTCAGGACCGGTGGTTGCCTCGTGGATCTTTGGGTTGGCTTCGTTGGCGAACTGGGAAGCCAGGATGGCATTGGGGGTTTCGGCGATAATCTCGTTGGCCTTCTCTACAGCGCCCTTCATGCCCGCAGCGCCCGGGGTGAGGACGATCTCTGCTCCATAAGCGCGCAGCAGAACCTTGCGCTCGTTGGACATGGTCTCCGGCATGGTGAGGATGACCTTGTAACCTTGGGCGGCGCCGACGAGTGCCAAGCCGATACCGGTGTTGCCGGAAGTGGCCTCGACGATGGTGCCGCCTGGCTTCAGCTCGCCGGATTCTACGGCGGTGTCGACAATCGCCTTGGCGATGCGATCCTTGACGGAATTTGCGGGGTTGAAGGACTCAACCTTCACGAGGACCTCAGCGCCGAGGCCTTCGGTTAGGCGGTTGAGGCGGACGAGCGGGGTGCCGCCGATGGTCTCGAGAATGTTGTCATATACAGCCACGATGTGGACTCCTTGAAAATAACTTCTGATGTACAGCAGACACCTTACACCCCAACGGTAGACAGAGTGGTATATAAATTCTGAACCGAGCATTCGGGCATCGTATGTGGGATTCGGGGTGGAGGAGAAGGGTGGGCCGTGATTTAGAATTACCCCCGTCGGCCGGTTATACTTCGCAAATAGTGTTCACCTACCCCCGTTTCAGGCGGGGAATGTGGGTGCACCTGCTGGTTACCCCCGAGTAAGAGAGAGTCTCATGGAGCCGCACCGACTCAAGGATGACGACGAAGCCGTACGCGCAGCGCTCTCGTCGCTGAAGACTGCAACGGGAATCCCCGTCACGATGTACGGAACCTTGCTGCCGGATAATCGCCTGCAGATTACCCAGTGGGTAGGTCTGCGGACCCCGGCTTTGCAGAACTTGGTGATTGACGCGAACGTGGGCGTCGGCGGGCGCGTTGTTAGTACTCGCCGCGCGGTTGGTGTTTCCGATTACACCCGCGCTACCACGATTAGCCATGAGAATGACCGCTATATTCAAGACGAAGGCCTGCACTCCATCGTGGCGGTCCCAGTTACCGTTCAGCGTGAGATCCGTGGAGTCCTCTATGTCGGTGTTCATTCGCCGGTGCGCTTGGGTGACAAGGTGATCGAGGAGGTCACCATGACTGCCCGCTGCCTCGAGCAGGATTTGGCGGTTAATTCCGCACTGCGCCGGGCCGATGGTGGTAAGGGTGGTGCTGCGCGCGGCCATGTGATGAACGGTGCCGAATGGGAGCAGGTGCGCTCGACGCACTCCAAGCTGCGGATGCTGGCTAACCGCGTCAATGATGAAGACCTTCGCAAGGAGCTTGAGGCACTGTGTGATCAGATGGTCTCTCCGGTCCGTGTGAAGCAGTCCACCAAGCTGTCCGCGCGCGAACTCGATGTTCTTTCTTGCGTCGCCCTTGGCCATACCAACGTTGAGGCTGCCGAGGAGATGGGCATTGGTGCCGAAACTGTGAAGTCCTATCTGCGTTCTGTCATGCGCAAATTGGGTGCGCATACTCGCTATGAGGCGGTTAATGCGGCCCGTCGTATAGGCGCGTTGCCCTGATTGTAGGTAAGTTGGGTGGGCGTGAAAGACCAATTTATTGTCTCCGGTGGGGCGCGCCTGCAGGGCACCGTCAAGGTTGACGGTGCTAAAAACAGTGTGCTGAAGCTGATGGCTGCGGCACTGTTGGCGGAGGGCACCACCACGCTGACCAACTGTCCTGAGATTCTCGATGTCCCTCTAATGCGAAAGGTCCTTGAGGGCCTTGGCTGCACCGTGGAGATTGATGGCCACACCGTGCGCATCACCACCCCGGCCGAGCTGCACTCCAACGCGGACTTCGATGCGGTGCGTCAATTCCGCGCTTCCGTGTGTGTGCTGGGACCGTTGACCGCGCGCTGCGGTCACGCGAAGGTGGCATTGCCAGGCGGTGACGCCATCGGTTCCCGCCCCTTGGATATGCACCAGTCCGGGCTGGAGAAGATGGGTGCGCGCACACGCATCGAACACGGTGCTGTGGTGGCGGAAGCTGATCGTCTCCACGGGGCAAATATCCGGCTTGATTTCCCTTCCGTCGGCGCGACGGAGAACATTCTTACCGCCGCCGTGCTTGCTGATGGTGAAACTCAACTCCACAATGCCGCCCGCGAACCGGAGATCGTCGACTTGTGCACGATGCTTAAGGAGATGGGAGCCGATATCTCTGGGGAGGGGACATCCACCATCACCATTCGGGGAGTGGACAAGCTGCAACCAACAGAGCACGAGGTTATCGGCGACCGCATCGTTGCGGGTACCTGGGCCTATGCTGCTGTGATGACTCGCGGTGATATTACGGTGGGTGGCATTGCTCCTAAGCACCTGCACCTGCCGCTGGAAAAGCTCAAGTCTGCCGGCGCTGACATTGAGGACTATGTGAACGGTTTCCGGGTGCGCATGGACGGTCGCCCGAGCGCCGTGGATTATCAAACCCTGCCGTACCCCGGTTTCCCTACGGATCTTCAGCCTATTGCTATTGGTCTTTCCGCCGTGGCGGAAGGCACCTCCATCATTACGGAGAATGTCTTCGAATCGCGCTTCCGTTTCGTCGATGAGATGCTCCGCCTTGGCGCCGATGCCCAAGTTGATGGACACCACGTAGTCATCCGCGGGCAGGAGCGTCTGTCTTCGACGCATGTCTGGAGTTCCGATATCCGCGCAGGCGCCGGGTTGGTGCTCTCTGCACTGTGTGCGGATGAGACGACCACCGTGCACGATGTCTTCCACATTGATCGCGGCTATCCCAACTTTGTGGAGAATCTCCAGGCCTTGGGCGCCACGATCGAGCGCACTCAGGAGGAAGAGCTCTACTAAGGCGCCGTGCTTGGCGACGTTTCCCCGGTTCAATCCCACGGTTGAACTGGGGATTTGTTGTTTGTTGGGGGTGTGCGTAT
>NZ_KV803694.1:0-225 GCF_001811145.1 Corynebacterium sp. HMSC062A03
GTGACTGTTCAGCAGACGCGGGCCTGTACTTGGCTGCGACCAGCGGGTCTGTACTTTTGGGTCTGTACTTTTAGAATCCTCTGGCCGTTAGCCCACAGATGGTGCGGCTTGGTTTCATGAGGGTTTGAAAACGCCTTCAGGGCCCTAGACATGGTGTTGTCTAGGGCCCTGAAGGGGTTGTATTGAGTTGTTTGTTGTTTGGTGTCGGCGGTTTCTTACTCTCCC
>NZ_KV803695.1:0-270 GCF_001811145.1 Corynebacterium sp. HMSC062A03
ACCTAGTGGTTAGGCAGCTATTTCTTTTCTGCTGTTGATTGCGCCGGTGTGGTTCTCGAAGTCGACGGGGCTGACCATTCCGAGTGCAGAGTGCCGGCGCCGACGGTTGTAGACGACTTCAATCCAGTAGGCAACGGCCTTGCGTGCGGCATCACGGGTTGTCCAGCGCTTACGGTCGTAGAATTCAGTCTTTAGCGTCGACCAGAACGACTCAGCCATCGCGTTATCGAAGCACACACCAGTACGCCCCACAGACTGAGCAATGCCCAG
>NZ_KV803696.1:0-10522 GCF_001811145.1 Corynebacterium sp. HMSC062A03
ACAGCGGGAGCAGCGGGCCCTTTAGCTCTTAAAGGATGAGACCCGCTAACCGGAAGACGGTTGACGGGTCAGTCGGCGTGGGTGGTGCGTGAGCTAGTGGCCGGTGCCGATTTCTAGGTGCATGCCCGGAACCGAGTTGATGAGGTTGCGGGTGTACTCCTGCTGGGCGTTTTCGAAGATATCGTCGGCGGTGCCCTGTTCGACGGCCTGTCCCTTCTTCATGACCACTACGTCGTCGGCGGTCTGGCGGACCACCGCGAGGTCGTGAGTGATGAAGAGATACGACAGGCTGAGCTCCGACTGCAGCTCCGCGAGGAGCTGGATGATCTGGTTCTGCACCAGCACGTCGAGGGCGGAGACAGCCTCATCGAGGACGATGACCTCCGGGCGAAGAGCCAGCGCGCGGGCAATGGCGATACGCTGGCGCTGGCCGCCGGAAAGCTCGTTGGGGTAGCGGCGCATGGCGGAGCGGGGCATGGAGACCATGTCGAGAAGCTCGGCCACGCGGGCCTCACGTTCCTTGCGCGAGCCCACCTTGTGCAGGGCCATAGGTTCCTCGATGCACTTATAAATCGAGTACATCGGATCCAGCGAACCATAGGGATTCTGGAAGACCACCTGCATCTTGCGGCGGAGTTTGAAGAGCTCCTTCTTCGACAGCGTCGAGGTATCGCGGCCTTCAAACTCGATGGTGCCGGAGGTCGGCTCCAAAAGACCCAACACCATGTTGGCCACCGTGGACTTGCCGGAACCGGACTCGCCCACCAGCGCAAGGGTGGTGCCGCGGCGGATGTCGAAGGAGACATCATCGACGGCCTTTAGCAGCTTCTTGCCGCCGCGCTGGCCGCGGATATCGAATTCCTTGGTGAGGTTACGAACCGAGATGACCGGGGCCTGAGCCGCGGAAGATGAACCTGCAGCGGAATCTGCAGCGGTGGAACCAGACTCGGAGGCGGCGCCGATCGCCTCACCCGACTTCAGCTCCTTGGCCTCCACACCAGCTTCCTTGGCCGCGCGGATGCGGGAGGAGGCGAGGGAGGGGGCGGCGTCGACAAGCCGGCGCGTGTAGGGGTGCTGCGGGGAGCGCAGAATCTCTCGCGAGGGGCCCGACTCGACGATGCGGCCGCGGTGCATCACGATGAGGTGCTCCGCGCGCTCGGCCGCCAGACCGAGGTCGTGGGTAATGAAGAGCACCGCGTTACCCAGCTCCTCGGTGAGGTGCTCTAGGTGATCCAGGATGGTTTTCTGCACCGTCACGTCGAGGGCGGAGGTGGGCTCGTCGGCGATGAGCAACTTCGGGCGTGCGGCCAGGCCAATCGCGATGAGAGCGCGCTGGCGCATACCTCCAGAGAACTCGTGGGGGTACTGCTTGGCGCGGCGTTCGGCGTCGGGAAGCCCGGCTTCCTCCAGAAGCTCCACCACGCGTTCGTGGCGCTTGGAACCCTCCACCACGTGGTTGGCCTTGAGAGACTCCTCAACCTGCGTGCCGATGCGCCACACTGGGTTGAGGTTGGACATCGGATCCTGCGGGACCAGGCCAATCTTGTCACCGCGCAGCGATTCGAATTGCTTGTTGTTGTAGTGAGTGATGTCCTCGCCCTCAAAAAGGATCTGGCCGCCGGTAACCTTGCCGGTGCCCGGTAGCAAGCCGAGGATGGACATCGCCGTGGTGGACTTACCGGAACCGGACTCGCCCACGATGGCCACGGACTGGCCAGGGTAGATGGACATGTTGACGCCACGCACTGCCTCAACCACACCGGTGGAGGTGGTGAAGGAGATATGGACGTCCTTCATTTCAAGAAGTGGCTTAGTCATTAACGCTTCCTCGCCTTCGGATCGAGTGCATCGCGGACGACGTCACCCATCATGATGAAGCTCAACACGGTCAGGCCCAAAGCACCCGCCGGGTAGAACAGGACTGCCGGAGCGACGCGGAGGGAAGCCTGCGCGTCAGAGATGTCTCCGCCCCAGGACACAAACGTCGGCGGCAGGCCGATGCCCAGGAAGGACAAGGTGGCTTCCGCGACGATGTAGGTGCCCAGCGCCACGGTGGCGTAGGAGATGATGGGCGCGGCCGCATTCGGCAGGATGTGGCTGAACAAGATGCGCCAGCTCGACGCACCGATGGAGCGCGCGGATTGCACGAATTCCTCGTTCTTGATGGAGACCACCGCGCCGCGCGTGATGCGGGCAATGGAGACCCAGCCGAAGAGGCCGAGCACCAAGACCACCGTGACGATGGTGCGGTGCTCCTTGAACATCTGCATGACCACGATGGCGGCGAGCACCAGCGGGATGGCGAAGAAGATGTCGGTGATGCGGGAGAGAACAGAGTCGATCCAGCCGCCGAAGAAGCCGGCGATAGCACCGATCATTGAACCAAGCACTACGACGAGCAGCGTGGTGAGGACGCCGACGGCTACCGACGCGCGCGCACCGTAAATCACGCGGGCGTAGATGTCACAGCCTTGGCGGTTGAAGCCGAAGGGGTGGCCTGGCTCGGCGGGGGAGAGGGACTTGGACAGCTCGCATAGGCGCGGGTCGGTGCTAGTGAAAAGACCCGGTGCGATGGCTAGGAGGATGGCCACGAGAATCATCACGGCCGCAATCCAGAACAGTGGGCGACGGCGCAGGTAGCGCCATGCCTCCCCCCACTGGGAGGAAGGCGCGGACTCGTCCTTGACGGCATCGACCGCGCCGAGACCCGTTTCATCGGTTTCCGAGACGAAGTGCTCTTGGCCCGGGTAGGGAGTGGTTTTCTCGAAATTAGGCATAGCGGATCCTCGGATCAAGTACGGCGTACAGGAGGTCAACGAGCAGGTTGGCGATGATGTAGATGATCACCAGCACGGTGGTGAAGGAGACGATTGTGGTCGGCTCACCACGCAGAATGGCCTGGTACATGGTGCCGCCGACGCCGTTGATGCCAAAGATGCCCTCGGTCACGATGGCGCCGGTCATGAGCGCACCGATGTCGGCGCCGATGAAGGTGGCCACGGGAATCAGCGAATTGCGCAGCACGTGGCGGCGGGTCACCGCGCCGTTGGACAGACCCTTGGCGCGGGCGGTGCGCACGTAGTCGGCGCGCAGGTTCTCCGCCACGGACTGGCGGGTCAGGCGGATGACGTACGCCAAGGAGAGCGCGCCGAGCACCATGGCCGGCATGAGGAGAGACTTCACTGTGGCGTTAGCGCCGACGGTAACCGGCAAGACGCCCCACTTAATGCCCACGAGGTACTGGAAGACAAAGCCGATGACGAAGGAAGGCACCGCGATGACGAGCAGGGAGATGACCAGCACGGTGGAATCGAAGAAGCCCCCGCGGCGCATGCCGGCGAAGACACCGAAGAGGATGCCGAAGGCGGACTCAAAGATAATGGCCATGACGGTCAGCTTCACAGTAACCGGGAAGGCGTTAGCCATCACCTGGGTTACGGGAACCCCGGAGAAGGTCGTACCGAAGTCCAGCATGAAGATGCCCTTGATATAGAGCAGATACTGAATGATGAACGGCTTGTCGAGGTTGTATTCCGCCTCGATGCGGGCACGGGCAGCCTCGGTAAGGCCGCGGTCACCGCCAAGGGCTTCGACAGGATCGCCGGGCATCAAGAAGACGAGCGCATAGATGAGCAAGGTAGCTCCGAAGAACACCGGAATCATCTGGAGCACTCGGCGCCCGATATAGCGCAGCATAGTGTGGTCCTTTACTCGTTGTGGGGCAGGTGCTTGCCAGCGTCGGGACGCGGGGCATAGCTTACGAGAATTCTAATGTGTGATCCCACGCTTCGAGAAATCTATAGCGCGTTTCTAATCACACTTTGGGGGTGAAAACGCGGGGCGACCCCCGCTCCATGGAGGTTGCGGGGGTCGTGCGAAGTGGCCAGGGGTGGCGTTACTTCTTGGTGATGTTGTAGTACACCGGCTGGGACTTCCAGGAGAAGACGACGTTGTCGACGTTCTCGGAGTAGCCACCGGTGGCGTTGGAGTACCACAGCGGGATAGCCGGCAGGTCCTTGAACAGGACTTCCTGGGCCTCGGTGTACTTCTTGATGGCGTCTTCCTCAGAGGTGGAGGTCAGGGCTTCGTCGAGAAGCTTGTCAAACTCCGGGTTGGTGTAGTCACCGTCGTTGGAGGAACCGTTCGTCTTGTACAGCGGGGCCAGGAAGTTGGCCTGGCTCGGGTAGTCCGCCTGCCAGCCGGTGCGGAAGGCGGTCTTGATGGTGCGGTTGGTCACCTCATCGCGCAGGGACTTGAAGTCCGGGTACGGTGCGCCAACAGCCTCGATGCCGAGGGTGTTCTTGATGGAGTTGGTGGTGGCATCCACCCAGCTCTTGTGGCCACCGTCGGAGTTGTAGGCAATCTCCAGGCTCGGGTTATCCCACTTGTTGAGCCTGTCGGCCTCAGCCCACAGTTCCTTGGCCTTCTCCGGATCGTACTCAAGGACTTCGTTGCCCTTGATGTCCTCGGAGTAGCCCGGCATAACCGGGGAGGTGAAGTCCTTGGCCGGGGTGCGGGTGCCCTTGAAGATGGTATCGGTGATCTCCTCGCGGTTGATGGCGTAGGAGATAGCCTGGCGGCGCAGCACACCTTCTTCACCGGAGTAGTGCTCGAGGTTCTCGCCCAAGGTGAAGGACTGGAAGATAGCAGTCGGCTGGTTCACTGCACGGTCGCCGAGGTCGGCCTCGTAGACGTCGAAAGCGGAGTCCGGAACGGCGTCGAGAACGTCGAGGTTGCCCGAGAGCAGATCGGCGTAAGCGGCGTCCTGGGAGGCGTAGAAGACGAACTTGATGCCGTCATTCTGCGGGGTCTGGCCACCCTTGTACTCCTCATTCGGAACGACGGTGGCGTCCTGGTTGTGGTTCCACTCGGTCAGCTTGTACGGACCGTTACCAATCGGGTTCTGGCCGAAGGCGTCCATATCCTCCAGGGCAGACTCGTGCAGCGGGTAGAACGCGGAGTAACCCAACTGTGCCGGGAAGTCCTGCTCCGGGCTGTTCAGAGCGATGGTGAAGGTGAGGTCATCGACGACCTTGAGGCCCTCCATCTTTTCGACTCCTTCCTCGAAGCCCTTGATGTTGGCAAAGAAGGAAGCGTTGAGCTGGTCGTTGGCCACGGCGTAGTTCCAGGCGTCCACGAAGTTCTTCGCGGTGACCGGGGAGCCGTCGGAGAACTTAGACTCCTTGAGCTTGACGGTGAACTCGGTGTTGTCGTCATTCGGCTCGATGGATTCAGCCAGCTCGTTCTGAGCTTCGCCGTCACCGTCGTAGTAGACCAGGCCGGCGTAGATGGAATCGACGATACGTCCGCCGCCGGTCTCATTGGTGTTGGCCGGGATGAGCGGGTTCTGCGGCTCGGAGCCGTTGACGGTGACGATGCCATCGCCGGAGCCGGAAGCAGAGTCCGAACCGGAGTTGTCGCCACCACAAGCCGCGAGGGTGAGCGGCAGGGTAGCGACAGAGAGAGCAGCGAGCGTCTTCTTGAGCGTCATGTGGGGCTTAGACCTCCGTGGTGCGAAAGATGTAGAAAACCTGTGGTGTTGGTTTTATATGAAGCTACCGCGTGGCGCGTCTCATATACAAGGAATTGAAAAATATGCCCTGTGATAAAAGCTATAGATTGGTAGGTATTTGTCTTTAACCTGCGCTTTTATCAAAGAATTAAAAAAGCCCCATCCCCCTGAGAGGGGTGGGGCACGGAGAGGTGCTGAATGTTACCTATCTCGCAGCCATTGGATGATGGTTTGGGCGAAGCCATGCGGGTTCTCAAGATAGGGCAGGTTCTTTGCATTGGGGATAGTGGTGGCGGTGAAGTCCCCACGGCAGCGCCGCGCCGCCCGCCGCGCCACCGGCCGCCACAGCATCTGATCGGCGTGGATGAACAGCGTCGGGCACTGCACGGTGAGCTCAAGCCAACTCAGCGGAACCACGGCGGTACGAAGTCGGTGGTTCCAGGTGATTCCCCGGCGGACGTTGCCAATGCGGGAAGAAGTCACGCGCAGGCGCAGGGCTTCCTCGCGCTCGGCGCCGCTGAAGGATCCGAGGGCGTCGAGATCCATCTCCCGGAGGTAAGTGGACTCTCTCAGCAGGAGGCTCGGAGCGCCAATTTTTCCCAGGCGGCACAATGCTGCGCGCAGGAGAACCCACCCAAAATCCCAGGGGCGTGCGGCGATGGCGCGGCGTAAATCAGCCGGGTGTGCTGCCGAAACAGAAACCAGCCCGCGTACCCGCTCAGGCCGCTCGGTAGCCAGCGCCCAGGCCACCGCACCACCGGTATCCGCGCCAACCAGGTAGGCGTCATCGTGGCCTAATGCGCGGATGGCACCGCTGACATCGCCAACCGCCACGCGGATATCTTGGCCGGGTTCGAGCGGTGGTTTATCGGACATGCCAAAACCGCGCATGTCGAGGGCGGCGACGTGGAAGCCGGCGTCGGCAAGCGGGGCAATCACATTCCGGAAGTCGAACCACCCACCAAAGGAACCATGGAGCAGCAGCACCAACGGGTTCTCCGGGTCGCCAGCGGTAGCGGCGTGCAGGCGGATGCCGCGCGTGTGCAGGAACTCGTGCTCAAAGGGGCCGTCAAGCTCCACTACGGAGGGCGGTAGGGGATTCATAGGCGGGCCTTTCATGGGAAGGGTGCACAGAAGAAATCCGCCCCGAACGCATGTGCTCGGGGCGGGAGATTGAAAAGGACCTTAAAGGTTTAGGTGTAGAGGCCACGCTCGATGGACTTCTCAGCCTTACCCGGTACCAGCTTCTTGAGTTCCTTCGTGGACTCGATGGTCTTCTCCGGGGCCTTGACCTGCTTGACCTGCTTGAAGCCGATGAAGGCCACGACGGCGGCTAGGACGACCATGATGAGGAAGACAATCAGGAAGGCAGCCCAGCGGTCGAGCCACACGGCGAGCAGCTCCGCCAGGAAGAAGAAAAAGAAGAAGGAGCTGTACAGCGCCACGGTGCCGGCCACGCCGAACATGCCCGCGCCGATGCCGCCCTTCTTGGCAGAAGCAGCGAGCTCGGTCTTGGCCAGCTCGACCTCGGAGCGAACCAGCTGGGACATCTGCTCGGTGGCGTTGGATACGAGCTGGCCGATGGATGCTTCGCCACGGCGGGAGGTATCCGCATCGCTCAAGGGAATGCCGTCTACCTTCGGGGCGAACTTGTTGGACCCGTCAGTGAATAGTCCGTCGTTGCTCACGGTTAAATACTCCTACTGTTTTGTCGCAATCTATATCGGCCATAGTAATGAACTTTCCAGCGTTCATGTGGTGCGGCCCGCAAAGTGGGTACGGCGTTATTGTAATGGGTATGCCGCATTCTGACCCGCTGACCCCGCTGATGGCCCTTTCTGGGGTGAAGGATAAAGCTGCTTCTGCCGCCTCAGCGTTAGCGCGCGTGCACCGCCGGCCCGCGGGCTTGCGCAAGTTCGACGTCATTTCTTCAGAGTCGCTCTTGCGCGGTGCGCGGGCGGCCGCGGCGATCGACGGTGCGCCGCTTGAGGCTGACGGTATCCCGCCCGCGGTCAGCGCTTATTCCCTCCTTGCCCCCGAAAAACAGGCTGCTACCGTGCGCACCTTCGCGCGGGCCCCGCTGCAGATCCTGGCCAGCATTGATGTTGCGGCGGGTGGCGCGGGCCACCCTGATCAGAACCCGGCGGTGGCGCAGGCGCTAGCACAGCTCATCACGCGCGGAACCGGTGTGGATTTCGACCGCTTGTTACCGGTGGTGCTGCACGCGGAGATCGCTGCGCGCTCGCTCTTCGGCGCGCGCAGTACCGTCGTGGCGCTCGTCGCCGCGCGCACCGCCGCCATCCATACGGGCTTCGATCCGCGGGGTTTTGCCGTGCCCGAGACCTACCTCAACCGGCATCGCGCGGATTACCGTGCGGCACTGGACGCTTATGACAAGGATCCGGCGGCACTTATCACGCTGCTTTTCGACGCCTGGGAAGCCGGCGCCCGCGAAGCCGATGGCATCGCGCAAGCGGCCTAGTCGCGCAGCTGCTGCCGCGCAAAGAAAACACCGCCGACCACGAGGGCCGCTATGCCGGCCACGACCGCTGAGCCGATACCGAACTCGCGGGCGCTGGGCGCGGTGAAGAGCGGAACGGGGTGCTTAAACGTGCGGATTTCCCAGTCATGGGCAAGGGCATGCTTCTTCAATAAGCGGTCTGGGTTCACGGCAACGGGGTGGCCGACCTGCTCCAGCATGGGGATATCCGTTGCTGAATCGGAGTAAGCAAAAGATACGTCGGGGTCGACGTTGAGATCCTGAGCAATGCGCGCCAATGCCTCGGCTTTTGCGGCACCTTTGCAATAAAACAGGATTTCCCCGGTGAACCGGCCGTCTTCCTCGGCGAGCTCGGTGGCCACGACGTGCTCGATGCCCAGCTCCTGTGCGATGGGCTCGACCAGCACGCTTGCCGACGCCGAGATGATCACCACCTCGTGGCCGGCGGCGCGGTGGGCGTCGATAAGCGCGCGTGCCTCCGCATAAATGGCGGGGGTGACTACTGAATGCATGGTCTCCACCGCGATGTCGTGGACTTCCTGAACGGACCAACCGGCGGCCATGGCGGCGAGCTGATCCCGGGTGGTGTCCATATGCTCACTGCTGTGCCCGGCGAGCATATAGCTGGCTTTGGCTAAAGACAGCTGCAGTGCCTCGGCATGGGTAATGAGCCCGTTGTGCATGAACTCGCGGCCGAAGGCATAGGCAGAGGATGTGGCAATGATCGTTTTGTCCAAGTCGAAGAACGCGGCCGCGCGGGTGGCGCCGTCAGTGGGAAAAGAGGTACCGGTCATCGAGAAGGCCTGCCGTCTGTGTGCGAGTTACCCTGCTCATCGTAGCCTCTTAGCAGGAAGAATCGGGAGTGCGCAAACATATTGCCAGAAAACTCAAGGAATGTTGGATTTCGCTGTTGTCATCTCTTGGTTCGCGTGCCATAATGTCATGTGCAAGGCCCCGATATACAGTGCGGCCTGCCCCGGCGCACCCCCCGATGCCGGGTTACCGATGGCCCGCGCACACCCCCCCGAGGCGCGGGCCATCACCTTTTTCTTTTAAGCCAACATGCCCCCAGTCGGCTTAAGGGACATTTCGTGTGGATTTGCGGCGTGTCGCGCTAAGGGACATTTCGTGTGGATTTAGGAGCGTCCGGCCCAGCCTTTTCTTATGCCTAAGCTGGGGTTCCATTCGTTGTCGATGTGGGTATCGAATGCGGCAGGTCGCCCGTCTGGGTGGCCGCGGCGTTTACGTTCTTCTTGTGCCCAGGCTGCGCGTGCGGCTTTTTCTCCTTGGCGTCCGAAGTCTTGTTGCTTGGCTAACTCCAGCGGCGCTACCGGGTCTTCGGTATGGGTGTAGAGCCACCAGTCCATGGTGATGCGCTGGTGCTCATCGAACATGCCACGATGGTTTCCGGCTAAGTCTTTGAGTTGTTTGTTGATGCCGCCTTCCAGCAAGTTTGTGGTGGCTTTTAAGTCTTGCGTGACGCCTTCAGGCGGGTCAAGGAAGGTAAATAATTGTCCGGCGTGGATGAGCTTTTCTAGCCGTTTTAGAGCCCTGCGGGCGTTGCGGTGGGTGTACCACCATTTCTGGTTAGCGCTGACCCATTTCGGTACTTGGCCTGCTGGTATAGCACTGCGGTAGGTGCGCTGTTTAAGCCAATCAGCAAAGGTGATGCGGGTGTGGTGGACTGCAGCTGTAAACCGCGCAGCATCGTCGGGATTGCGTACTTGGACGAGCATGTAGCCCAGTTTCCGGATTGCTTTATGCGCTGGGTGAATCGGGTTGCGGCTGATATCAGCAAAAGTGTTGCGCTGGACGTGAACTAGGCAGCGCTGGATTCTCACGTCGGGCCATTTAGTGCGCAGTGCCTTGAGGGCTCCGCCTGCCCCGTCGGTGGTGACGATGAGTGGTTGCGCGATTTTGTCGAGCAGTTTCAGGTACTCGTATGAGCTTTCACGCAGGCACCAGTGCCAGGCGATGACGTGTGTGTCGGTGCAGGCTACAAGCAGGCATTTCTTGTGAAAGTAGGTGCCGTCGATAAAGATCTGGTCATAAACCCGATAGGGGTCAGTAGACGTGGGCACGGTGATAAACCACAGCAGCTTGAACCACCGGGTCAACGTGCGCCTTGTTACCCCAAGGCGTTTGGCTAAATGGTCTGCGGATTCGCCGGAAAGAATCCAGTCAATAAAGATTTTGAAGTGCCGTATCTCGCTGGCGTGTGCGCGGGTATTAATCGATGAAACGTTGCAGTTAGGACATAGCCAGCGTTGGGTTCCTGCCGCGGTTTTGCCGTTCTTAACCAGTCCGTGGCCGCACATGTCACACGACGGCCGATTCCTATTAGCCATAGGAATTGGCCTTACCGCACCAGCTGCAGTCCTCCTATCACAGACCTAGGACTATCCGGTGTTGATTTCATCGATCGGGCTGTTGGAACCGATCCAAAATCAAGATCACCGCATTATCCCAGGCTGTTCCGGGAATCCGTATCGGTTTATCCACACGAAATG
>NZ_KV803697.1:0-8505 GCF_001811145.1 Corynebacterium sp. HMSC062A03
CAAATAGGGTGTCCACTAAACGAGGGTAACCTCAATCGCTACGGATCTGCTCGACGTCCTGCTCAGCCTTCTCGCGTGCTTCACGCAACACACGCTCTGCAACCTCGCGAGCCTGCTGTTCAGCGTTCTCCTGTACACTTCGCGCTGCTTCACGGTCCGCCTGGGCCTGTTCCAGTTCTTTTGCTGCTTGCTCGCGGTCACGATCAATCGCGTCCATGTCGCGGTGTACGGAACGGCGCTTGACTTCTACTTCATCCTCGCGGTTGGCAAGGTCGCGTTCACGATCCTGCTGCTCCGTGTAGCGGTCGAGGTTTAGGGATTCATCGTGACGTTCGGAGACTTCCAGTTCTACTGGGTAGCCGAGCGCGTGCATGTGTTCACGGAGTCCGCGCTGCGCGTCGATCATTTTTTGATTACCCGAGATCTGTTTACCCTTTTTTGGGCCAGATTTGTACCTGACCGAGGTGTCAGTGTTGTACGCGATACCTGGCCTACAGCGGAGCTTTGACGGATCATCGGGCTTCGGGGAGAAGCTATCGGCCTGGAACTGGCTATGCGGTGTGCTCTCGTCAAAATTCATATCCCCTCCGGCCACAGCATCGATGCCGCCGGGGATGAAGTTCTCGGCAAGCCAACGCATTGCCTCTTCGAAGTATTGTTTCGCTTCCTCGTAGTCGCGTGCGACATAGCGCGGACGTTTTACTTCGCGCCCGTCCACCTCACTGGTGTAGAAATCCGGGATTTCTTTGCACATCGATTTCGGTGGATTCAGCTTCGGCTGGGGCCTCGACGACGCGGTTTCTACCGAGGATGTTGTGAAGCACCTCCGCGACAACAGCCCGAGCCTGCAGACCATCCTCCACGGCCCGAGCACCAGTACCTGGGGTGGGCACAACCTCGCCGGCGGTCTGCGCCGCGTCATGGCGAAGTGTGGCTACACCGATATCAAGAGCTTCCAGAAGGTGGATATCACCCTCTCGAGCTAGCTGCGCACTTTCGCGGCCGACAACGCCCGGTGGAACTTCAATGATCCCCCGGGCGTTTTTCATGTCTACGGGGTGAGGCGTATGTCACAGCCGATTCATCTTGACTCTCCTGTAAGTCCGACTAAAGTTTGTCCAGAATAAAAAGTACGTCTAGGCGTAACTTATGGAACAGCCTTGGCGAATGCATTTTCAGGAAAGGAAAACTCAATGGTTCGGTCGGAAAAGCGGGAGTCGCGATCAGCACTGTTCGTGGCAGCAGCCGCGATGATGGCGATGATTCTCGCGGCGGCGCTCACAGCGTGCGCGCCGGAGGAGGATCGTGCAGACGGCGGAAAGCCGAAAGTGCTGACCACTTTCACTGTGATCCAGGACATCGCCCAGAATGTCGCGGGGGAACACTTGACTGTGGATTCTTTGACGAAGCCGGGGGCGGAGATCCACGGCTACGAGCCCACGCCGGCTGATATCCGCCGCGCGTCGGATGCCGACCTCATTCTGGATAACGGCCTGAACCTGGAGAACTGGTTCGCGCAATTCGTCGAGGACGTCGACGCGCCCCACGTCACCGTCAGCGACGGCGTGGACCCGATCGACATCACCGAGGACGAGGACGCGGGCAAACCGAACCCGCACGCGTGGATGAGCCCGGTCGAGGTGGAGAAGTACGTGGACAATATGGTCACCGCCTTCAGCGAACTCGATCCGGACCATGCTGAGGACTTCAAGCAGAACGGCGAGCAGTACAAAAAGGAGCTGCAAGAGGTCCAGGACGGCATGGTCACTGAGTTGGCGAACCTGCCTGAGCAGCATCGCGCACTGGTGACGTGCGAGGGCGCATTCTCCTACATGGCACGCGACGCTGGTCTGGAGGAACGGTTCATTTGGGCCGTGAACTCCGAGAATGAGGCAACTCCGCAGCAGATCACCCGTGCCATCGAATTCGTCAAGGAGAACGACGTGCCGGCCGTATTCTGCGAGTCCACGGTCTCGGACGCACCGATGCAGCAGGTAGTTGATGCAACCGACGCCACCTTCGGCGGCACTCTGTACGTCGACTCCCTTTCGGAGAAAGACGGTCCGGTTCCGACCTACCTCGACTTGATCAAGCACGACGCCGACGTGATCACGCAGGCGTTGACGGGTAAGAAGTAGGTGTCACGGTGCAACAGGAAACGTCATCAGCCGCGGCGGCCGTTTCGTCGAATGCGACTCCCGCGATATCCGTGCACGATGTCACCGTTCACTATGGGAGCGTGCTCGCGCTCGACGGTGCATCCCTCGAGATTGCGCCGGGACGCGTGTGCGGACTCGTCGGAATGAATGGATCCGGGAAATCTACGCTATTCAAAACGATCATGGGGCAGACCCGGCCGGATTCCGGGACCGTCGCCGTCAACGGAGATGACCCCGCGGTTGCCCGCCGCACCGGTGTGCTCGGGTACGTGCCTCAGCGCGAGGCAGTGGACTGGGATTTCCCGGTCAGCGTGCGGGAGGTGGTCATGATGGGTCGCTACGGACAACTCGGTTTCACGCGCCGGCCTCGCCGGGCTGATATCGAAGCCGTCAACCATGCACTCGAGCGTGTGGAGCTCACGGACTATGCCTCACGTCAGATCGGTCAACTTTCCGGCGGCCAGCGGAAACGCGCCTTTGTTGCCCGGTGCATTGCCCAGGGGGCGAGGATCATGCTGCTGGACGAGCCTTTCGCGGGCGTCGATAAGCGCAGCGAAGCGACAATGACCCGGCTGTTCCGCGAGCTTGCAGACGGCGGTGCCACCGTCTTCGTGTCCACGCACGACCTCCCTGCGTTACCTGAGCTGGCTGATGAAGCGATGCTGCTCAACCGGCATGTGCTCATGCACGGCTCGCCCAAGGATGTCCTGCAACCCGATAATCTCGCCGCTGCCTTTGGACTGGATGTGATGAAACGATGATCTCTTTTCTTGTCGACCCGTTCGCCTACGACTTCATGGTCCGCGCGTTCGCCACGAGCCTGATTTCCTCCATCGTGTGCGCGGTGCTGTCGTGCTGGCTGGTCCTCGTCGGCTGGTCGCTGATGGGCGATGCCGTGTCCCACGCAGTGTTCCCCGGCGTGGTGCTGGCGTATATCGCGGGCGTTCCCTTCGCTCTCGGGGCAGTGGTCTTCGGCTTCCTCGCCGTGGGATTGATCGGTGTCGTGCGTGATACGAGCCGGGTCAAAGAAGACGCTGCGATCGGAATCGTCTTCACGACGCTCTTCGCGTTCGGGCTCGTGCTCATCTCCGTCACGCCCTCGCACACCGACCTCAATCACATTATCTTCGGTAACCTGCTCGGCGTCTCCAAAGCTGATCTCGTGCAGATCCTCGTTTTGGGCGTGGCCACGCTGGCCGTGCTCGTGCTCAAGCGCCGCGATTTCACGCTTTTCGCTTTCGATCCCGTGCATGCTCACGCGATTGGTCTGTGGCCGAAGCTGATTGGGGCAGTGTTGCTCGCCCTGCTCGCGCTCACCTGCGTGGTGGGGCTGCAAGCCGTCGGGGTGATCCTCGTGGTGGCGATGCTGATCATTCCGGGTGCGACCGCGCACCTTTTGACCGACAGTTTCGGCCGCATGCTGCTGATCGCTCCTGCGGTGGCCACCGTATGCTCCGTCGCGGGGCTGTACGCGAGCTACTACCTCGACGCTTCGCCTGGCGGACTCGTGGTCATGGCGCAGGGGATCGCATTCCTGCTGGTGTACCTGTTCAGCCCGAGCCAAGGGATCGTCACAGCGCGTGCGCGCCGGGGCGGAACGGCACGGCTAATTGGAGACGAACAGCGCATCGGTAGCGGTGCGGCCGAGCGGAACTGAGTTCTTTGCCCCGTCCACCTTCACATCGAGCGACTCGGAAAACGGTGCGCCTTCAGTGACCGTGAGGACGGCGCCGACAACGATGCCATTCTCCTCGAAAAACTTCAGCAGGGTCGGGTCCGAATCGGAGATCCGCTCGACAGTGACCGTCGTCCCCGCTGCACCGGCGCCCGCCCCAGCATCCGTGAGGCGGCATGCGTCCAAAGCGGGCACCGTACCGTCGGCGGTCGGGATCGGATCCCCGTGCGGGTCGCGGGTGGGGTGGCCGAGCAGCTTGTCCAGCCTGTCCACCAGGTAGTCAGAGACTGCGTGCTCTAAGTGCTCCGCTTCATCGTGCACTTCGTCCCACGTGTACCCGAGAGTCTCCACCAAGAACGTCTCGATGAGCCGGTGGCGCCGAATCATGTCCACTGCGTACCCGCGGCCCTTCTCGGTCAATTCCACCGAGCCGTACGGGGCGTGCACGATCAACCCCTGTGCGGCGAGCTTGCGCACAGCATCCGAGACCGACGACATCCGCAGCCCCGTCTGCTTCGAAATCAGGGTTGCCGTCACGGGTTCCGCTGACCATTCCGTGAGACTCCAGATGACCTTCAAATAGTTCTGGGTCGAAGTGGATAATTCGCTCACCGACATGCGTTCAACTCTACTTACCTTCCGGGAGCACGCTTATCGACGCCGCCCTGAACCGCTAATCCGCCCTGCACAGTCGCGACTGTTCAGTCTATCCAGGCCATGAGTTAGACTCTGAATCCGTGACTACCACCTCGAATGCACCAGAGCAGACCCCACCCGCAAACGCTCACCCGCGCCCCGTCCTCGTCGTGGACTTCGGCGCGCAATATGCGCAGCTCATCGCACGACGCGTGCGTGAGGCCCGGATCTATTCGGAGGTCGTTCCGCACACGATTTCCGCAGAAGAATTGAAAGCCAAGGACCCGGTGGCTCTCGTGCTCTCCGGTGGTCCCTCATCCGTCTACGAGGACGGTGCTCCGCAGCTCGACCCGGCAATTTTCGAGCTGGGGCTGCCCACCTTCGGCATTTGCTACGGCTTCCAGGTGATGACTCAGGCGCTCGGCGGCACCGTGGCCAAGACCGGCTCCCGCGAGTACGGTCGCACCGCAATGAACGTGCGCGGCGGCGTACTTCACCACGGCCTGCAGACCAACCACCCGGTATGGATGAGCCACGGCGATTCCGTCACCGAGGCACCAGCTGGCTTCGAGGTCACCGCTTCATCGGAAGGCGCACCAGTCGCCGCATTCGAAAACGCTGATCTATGCATGGCCGGCGTCCAGTACCACCCGGAGGTCATGCACTCGCCGCACGGCCAAGAGGTGCTCACGCGCTTCCTCACCGAGATCGCAGGCCTCGAGCAGACCTGGACCGCCTCCAATATTGCGGAACAGCTTATCGACGCAGTCAAGCAACAAGTCGGCCCCAACGGCCGCGCCATCTGCGGCCTGTCCGGCGGCGTGGACTCCGCTGTCGCTGCTGCACTGGTCCAGCGCGCAATCGGTGACCGACTCACCTGTGTCTTCGTCGACCACGGCCTGCTGCGTCAGGGCGAGCGCGAGCAGGTCGAGACCGACTTCGTGGCTGCTACAGGCGCGAAGCTGGTCACCGTCGACGAGCGCGAAGCCTTCCTGGGCAAGCTCGCTGGTGTCACCGAGCCGGAAGCCAAGCGCAAGGCTATCGGTGCAGAATTCATCCGCTCCTTTGAGCGTGCCGTTGCTGGTGTGCTCACCGAATCTGGTGACGACGCACCCGTCGACTTCCTCGTTCAGGGCACCCTGTACCCGGACGTTGTCGAGTCCGGCGGCGGATCCGGCACCGCCAACATCAAGAGCCACCACAACGTCGGTGGCCTGCCTGACGATGTCGAATTCGAACTCGTCGAACCCCTCCGCCTGCTGTTCAAGGACGAGGTCCGCGCCGTTGGCCGTGAACTCGGCCTGCCCGAGGTGATCGTGAACCGTCAACCTTTCCCGGGCCCTGGCCTGGGTATTCGCATCATCGGTGAGGTTACTGAGGAGCGCCTGGAAACCCTTCGCGCAGCCGATGCGATCGCTCGTGAGGAGCTAACCAAGGCTGGCCTCGACGACCAGATCTGGCAGTGCCCGGTCGTCCTGCTTGCCGACGTTCGCTCCGTCGGCGTCCAAGGCGACGGCCGCACCTACGGCCACCCGATCGTCCTGCGTCCAGTTGCTTCCGAGGATGCCATGACCGCTGACTGGGTCCGCATCCCGTACGAGGTGCTGGAGACCATTTCCACCCGCATCACCAATGAGGTTGAGGACGTCAACCGCGTCGTGCTGGACATCACGTCCAAGCCGCCAGCCACGATCGAGTGGGAGTAACCAGCTTTTAGCGCTGACACCCAGGATTTAAGTGCCAGCGCTAAATAGTTAGTGCTAAATAGTTGATGCTAAATAGTCAGTGGATCTCGATTACATAGCTGCCTCAGGTGAGAATTTTTACCTGGGCTTTTGGAGCGAAGCTAAGGCCCCGATGTAATCGAGATCCACTCGTTTTATTTGTAATGCACTCCAAGCGAAGGTGGCGGCGTTGGCGTGCGCTGATGCAGAAGCCACCACGCGACAAACCCGGTGAAGATTCCTGCCAGCGGCGCTAATACTGCCCTGGGATCCGTGCCCAGCGTGACGGACGGGAAGAAGATCAGCAATCCGATCAACAACAGCCAGCCTGTGCTGCGGTCTCTGAGCACAACAGGACTCAGACGTTCTTTCGGTGTGAAGATCGCCTGTGCGGGGGATGTCTGCGTGCCAAAACGCGGCATGGTGAACCAGCACAGCAGGTACAGGAAAATGCCGCCGCCGATGATGAGCGCCAGCACAGCAAAAACGACGCGGACGAAGGTCACATCGACGTTATAACGCGCACCGATGCCCTCACAGATGCCACCGACTAGTGGGTTGCCACCTTGTTCTTTGGGGATCCGTGGCGGGCGCGTGTCCCACATGGCCTGAAACGAGCTGTTGGTGTCCATGGCTCAAGTATGCATTTGGCGGGCAAAGCTCGCTGGCTAAATGGCACGGGTCTAGGGGGAGGATCGAGAGATCCTTGCATGAAACCTGAATTCGCTGGCGTAGACAATGCCGCTGGCCTCTTTGAAGTCCCTGTTCAGGGAGGTTTCGCCGCCTTCGATCTTCGTCAGCGCGTCGAGTAGCCTCGTTGTGATTTCAGGTTTCTTCCTAAAACCTGAATATCGGCACTGCTTGTGTACTGGTTTGTGCACTTAAGGCCCTGGATTAGCTTATCCAGGGCCTGTGGATTCAGGTTTCGTGCAACGCAGCAAGAACTACTAGTCGGCGAGAACTACTAGTCGGGGAGCGCTGCTAGCCAGCGTGCGTTGCTAGTCGGCGTGCGTTGCTAGTCGGCGTGCGTTGCTAGCCAGCGTGCGTTGCTAGTCGGCGTATGCGAGGCGACGGGAGCCGTCGACATGCGGGTACAGTACCCACGCAGCGCCAGCAACGAGCGCGAATGTGAGCGTGACTCCCCAGGCTGGCCATTGCGCGAGAGGTGCGAGCATGAGCGCCAGCCACCAAAGCATTAACGGCACGAGCATGCTTATCGACGGCACCGTACTTACCCGCTTCTCTTCCGCGAATGCCCTCATCTCGCCCCGGTAGGGGTGGAGCAAAGTGATGGCGACAGCAAGGGCAACGCATCCGAGCGCGATGAGGAGTTTGGGGCCGATCGCGAGCTGGGAGACCATGACTGCGATGGATCCGGCGACGCCCACAGTTCCCATGACTCTGACGATGAGCGGAGTGGGGATTGGGGTGGTCCGGGTGCGGACGTCGTAGGCGTACATGGAGGTGGACGCTACCATATGACCTGCGATAGAAAATATGTTCGATAATTTCAATTGACCTTGGTTCGCCCGCGGAGCATAATCAGCTTCCGTGAGTGGAACAAGTGTTCGCAAGACGGTCGCGGAGGTGGACCTGGCGGCATCGACGGTATCGACGGGCTCCAGTGGTTCTGCGCACGCTGAACAGATCGCCCAGCTCCGCTCCAAAATGGCGCAGATCGGCGGTGCTGTCCCTGGTGGTGATGGGGATGGTACCGGCTTCGCACAGAAGATCGCAGGCAGCGAAGATGTGGTTTCGCTCGGTGAGCAGTTTCGATTTCTGCTTCCTGGCGGTGGTCTACCGCGCCATGCTGTCACACATATGAGCGATACACCGGCGCTGGTTGCGGAGATGCTTCTCCACGTTGTGGAAGCAGGTGGTCACGCCGGTGTGGTGGGGTGGCCGGAATTGTCTTATACCGGAATTGACCCGAAGTATCTGGGCCGCATTATCGCTGTGCCGGATCCAGGGGTGGACCCTTTGGGTGTTGCCGCGGTGCTCACGGAGGGGCTGGACTTGGTTGTGTATCGCTCGCCAGTGGCGCTTGCTCTCTCTCCGGTGCGGTGCCGTCCACTGTTGGGCAAGCTGCGCAAAGGTCGGGCAGCACTGATGATGGTTGGCGCGACGGTGCCGTCTCCTGCGCTGACTGTCACGGGCGATATTCAGGCTTTTCATGGCATTGGTCGTGGTACGGGCCGCATTACTGGTGTGGATATTCGGGTGCGGGCGCAGTCGAAGGGTGGGCGTCCGGCGTCGGCAAGCATCACTGTGGGGCAGGGGGCCTGACCCCCGGAAAGTAGACACGTCGGGG
>NZ_KV803698.1:0-3281 GCF_001811145.1 Corynebacterium sp. HMSC062A03
GTAAAAGAAGCGGAACTAAACCCAGGACGCTTCACGCTGCCACTGCGGCGGCGACATGAAACGCAACGGAACTACCAGCAAAGGAACCACACGATGGCGATGTAAAGCCTGTGGGGCATCAGGCATCAAACGTCGCCCCGACGTCACCAACGCTAGAATTTTTGCGGATTTTATCGAGCATTGCACCACCACAATCTCGCTAACTGCACTGGCTAAACGCAACAATGTAAGCCATTCCACTATGAAGCGCAGATTTACATGGTACTGGCTTATTGACGTACCGGATCCCACCGTGGCACATACAGGCCGAGTCTATGACCAGATATTTCTCGACGGTACCTACACCGCTGGCGGATGCTTGATTGTAGCTTCCACCCTCGATCATGTTGTTGCTTGGCACTGGTGCCAAACACGAAACCGCTCCCGATTACACACGCCTGCTCGAACGCATCCCCGCCCCGTTAATCGCAACGACAGATGGCGGGCAAGGAACAGCAAGTGCAATAAAAACCTGCTGGTCAACAACACATGTGCAGCGTTGCCTCGTCCACGCACAGCGTGTAGTTCGCCGCTATACAACCTCACGTCCGCGCACTGATGCCGGCAAAGCTATCTACACGCTAGCGCTGAAACTCACCCGAGTGCGAACTAAAGAAGAGGTAGCTGACTGGGGTGTATTGCTCCATAACTTCAACACTGTCTACCGCAGGTGGATGGACGAGAGGACCAGGGTTAAAGACCCTGATACAGGAAATTGGACATGGGTATGGACACATTCCAACGTGCGAAAGGCCTACAACAGTCTGAACCATCTATGGCGCCAAGGCATGCTCTTTGTCTACATCAATCAACCTAAAGGCGTCTTAGAACCTGCCCGCATCAAATCTACGACCAACAGTCTTGAAGGCGGGATTAACGCTCGCCTGAAAGAGATTGCGCGTGCTCACCGGGGCAGAACAAATGAACACCAGCGCAAAATGCTGGACTGGTGGCTGTACCTAAAAACAGAACTGCCCGACGATCCACTACGCATCGCCAGACAGTCCCACTGGGGCCAGGACCAACTCGCCAAAGTATCCATCCTGACCCACACCGAGAACCAAGCCGACCACGAAACAGGACGACCAGCCCTCTACGACAACGGTATCGACACCGAGTACACCCACTCAATCGGCATCCAAAAAGGCCAAATCTAACCCCAGCGACACGCCGAGCCAGACACACATTTTGACCCTTAACCCGCTACAATCCGCCCAGGGCCATCACAATAGAAAACCCCCGCCTCAATGTGAGTCGGGGGACGGAGGGTGAACGGTAACTAGTTCAGACCCGGGATCTGCGGCAGCTTCGGCTGCGGGATGTTAAGACCGAAGATGCGGTTGATGGTCGGGATGAGGCCGTAGGCGGCACCGCCGACGACTGCAATGACGGCGATGATGGGGAGGATAACCTTCGCGCCACGGCTGGAGCCTGCGAAGAAGGCCGCAGCCATATCGTCGGCAGAAGGCTCCTTCATGTTGGTCGGCTTAGAAGGCTTGGTCGGCTCGGTAGGCGTCGTAGTGGAGCTCGACGGCTCTTCCTCCTTCACGGCCGGGCGGGCGGTCAGCCACTGGTCCGAGTCCAGAACGCCCTGGGTCAGGCGGGTCTCACCAATCCAGCCGTACCACGGGTCCTGCGGCGTGCGGTTATCAAAGCCAGCGCCCATGACCCACTGCAGGTCTCGCGGGAGGAGGCCCTCAGCGCCCTTGGCGTTGCGCAGGATCGGTGCGCCGTTGATGAACATCTCAACGGTGTCGGAATCCGGCTTGTTCACCACGGCGATGTGCATCCACTCGTCGGTGGGCACCTCGTGGGACCAGACAGTAGAACCTTCGCCTTCCTTCGGTTCCGCCCACCAGCGCAGCTCACGGAGGTTAGAAATGCCGAACATGACGGTGGGGTCGGTGTCCTCGGATCCGTCGACAAGCTCGGCGATGCTGGAGTCACGGGAGATAGCACTCCCCCAGCCGTGCTCGGAGCCGTTGAAATCCTTCGGAATCTTCACGAAGGACTCAAAGGTGTAGCCCTCGGAGGTATCGACCTTGTTGATCTCCGCGCCTTCCTTGGACCGAAACTCTGCCATCGCGAGCTTGCCAGCTGGGTCGGACCAGTAGAGGGAGCCAGAATCAGAGGACAACGGGTGGTGGTCCTTGGTGTAGGTGATGCGCTCACCCGTGTTGGAAGGACCACCCTCGCGAACGAGGTCACCGGCACCATCAGCACCGAAGACATCCGGAATGACAGCGCCCTCGGTGGCCACGTCGCCGTCGGCAAGCTGCTTGCCGTCCTTGTTCTTGGTCTGGCCCGGGCGCCAGTGAAAGACGGTCTTGTCGGCCTTCACGAAGTCGTTCGGGCCCTCCGGAAGCTGATCCTTCGGGATGGTGTACGGGGTGTAGCCTTCCTCAGCGATGTCGCGAGCCTTCTGGCCAAGGTCCGGGTTGTTCTCATCGCCGATGGTCCACTCCGGGGCAAAGTCAGCAAAGCGCTCATTGAAGTTCAGCGGCACGTGGTAGCTATCGCCCTTGCCGTCGAGGATGAGCTTGTCGAACTGCGTGAGCTCCTTGGCTGGTTTCTGCGCCACCCACGGGGACAGGGCGGTCATCTCTAGTTCGTTGCCGGAGAGGTCAAACTCGAGAACGCCGAGCAGGCCATTGCCGCCCTGGTAAGCCATCTGGTAGTCCTGCAGGATGCCAATGACGTCGTGGCCAGCGTCATTCTTGTCCACGCGGTAGCCCGCGCCGTGGTGATGTCCGCCCATGGTAAGGAAGATCTGGTCGTTCTTCTTAATGAACTTGTCCCACAGGCCCTGGCCGTAGTCATCGGAGTAGAAGACCTCGCCAGCACCATCGATGTTGAGCACCTCGTGGCTGGTGAGGATGACCGGGAGGTCTGGGTGAGCATCGAGAACGCCCTGGGCCCAGTCCAGGGCTCCATCGTCCGCGCGCCAGGCCAGCGCCAAGACTAGGTACTTCTGGCCTTCTGCTTCAAAAATGTGGTACTCAGAGTCGTTGTTCACTGCAGTGTGGCGTTCTCGGAAGGTCTCCGGGTTAGCGTTCTTGGCACGCTCGGCGTTGAAGTAGTGGTTGTAGGGATGCGCTGAACCATCCTGAATCATGTCGTGGTTGCCCGGGAGGATGGAGTAGTTCAGGTCGGAATCATCGAGGACCTTCATGGCTTCATCGGCAACCTTCCACTCGCCGTCGACGTCCTGGGGTTGCCCGCAAATCGTGGACACGTAGTGG
>NZ_KV803699.1:0-273 GCF_001811145.1 Corynebacterium sp. HMSC062A03
GACAGCCACCAGAGGAACCACCCGACAGCAGCTAGCAACTAACACCCCCAGCCACCGCACACAGCAACGACTGAAAGGAAAAGGCTCACCACCAGCGACAACACCGCTACCCGCCAACCGAGTGAAGGTTCGCGGGCACATCGGCGATCCTTCAGACAACACCACCCACGGCTCGCAACAAGTTACGCAGGAAAACCGGCGAGCCTTATCCCAGCGTCACCCATCATCCAAAGCCAAACTGGCCCTTCCGGTTTTAGAGTGCGTTGATTTTGT
>NZ_KV803700.1:0-219 GCF_001811145.1 Corynebacterium sp. HMSC062A03
GCGTGTTGGGGCCTTGTTCCCGGTAGGTGATGCGCACACCTGGTTTGGCTATGCGCTTAGCACGGAGTTCTTTAAGCCGTTGGGTGGCGACCGTTTTAATGCGGTGTGCGGGTGTGGCGGCGAGTTTTGCTCGGAGGTTCCAGGCATCCAGGGTCTTTTTCACCTTGGATGCGTAGGACTCGATGAGTGTGAGGGTGCCGAGGCTGTGGCGTTGTTTGA
>NZ_KV803701.1:0-67385 GCF_001811145.1 Corynebacterium sp. HMSC062A03
CCCGCTACGCACCCCGAAACCGGAAGAGCCCCTTAAGCCCCCCAGTCCCAGTGTTGCCGTGGCCGGCATTCAGATATGTGACTAAGGTCGTTGCACTCGTAGAGCTGGCACTCTGGAATTATCCTTGATCCACGTCGCGGCTTCGGGATCAATGAATTTCGCTACCATGTGGATGGCGTTATCAACAGAGTCAAGATGTGCGATTTCACCAGGGATATTGTGTTGTTGGACGATTGATTCGTGGTGAGAGCACCTGTTTCTCATTTTGTAAATAATGACTACAAGTTCTTCGAATTGCTGTCTGTCGTCGGGTTTTACCTTCAATGCCTTTTCTATCTGCGGCCAGATGCTCGCCTGATAGTGGCTACTTAAGAGGAAGCGCCAGAAATCAAAACTGAGTTCAGCGATGATTTTTCCTGGTGGTGCTTTCCTCCCTCCGGCTCTCTTCATTGCTTTGTGGATGCTCTTGGCTGCTTCACTGCTGAAATTTATTCGATGGTTGTCAAACCACCGTTCGTCGTATCTGCGCGTTAGGGCGGTGTGGATGCAATTGCGGAGGAGCACTTCGAGATGCTCAATGTCGGCGAGATAGGTCTTTGTAAGGTGAGTATTCCAAAGGTATAGCGCTTCTGGAGTTGGATGGGCAGCGTAACGGCTCATGCGCGCAGATGAAAACCACTGAGATAGTGGTAGTAGGGCGGATTCTGGATTATTCATTATGGATATGCTAGTTTTTCTGTTGAAAGCCTCGGAACGATCCCTGCACTACAAAAGTAGGAGTAAATCGCCGGGGTTATTGATGTTTTTGGCTTTCCCTAAGCCTAAGCCCGTTGTATGGCTTGTGAGTTTTTCTTAGGACACGACGTGGCGGGTTCCCTGTGAATTGTAGGCTTTAAACCCCGTTAAATTTGTTTAAACGTCATCAAAACCGGCGTCTATAGATGAAAACTGCGGAGTTATCCACAGGCGGCTAGGAAGCCCTAGCGCGTGGTAGGTGTGCTCGCGCATGCTTCGGGCATGAGCACGTTTCACCTAGTTATCGCAGTCGGGGATGCCGCACTGCGAGCAGAAGCAGCTTCCGCGGCTGCTGCCAGTACTGCGGAAGTGAGCACCGTCGAGGATCCGCGGGACTTTTCCCGCCACCTGCCGAAGGCGGATGCTGTCTTAGCTGATTCGCTGACGGCCCGTCTCGTGGCGGGGCATCCGCGTGTGTATTTCCTGGCGCTGGATCCGGGGCCGATTGATTATGAGGCCGCACTCTGTTGCCGCGCGACTGCCGCCTTCATCGTTCCTGCCCAATCAAAAGAGCTCCTGGGCGCATTAGCTGCGGACGCCACTCCGGAGACCACCGTGTCCACCGGTATAACCCTGGCGGTGACCGGTTCCGCTGGGGGATTGGGTGTTTCGACTGTAGCGGTGGCGTTGGCCCGCGAGGCAGGCGCAGATCTCCTTGTTGACGCGAGCCCTTATTCCGGCGGCCTCGACTTGCTGACCGGCATTGAGAACAAGCCCGGCGCGCGGTGGCCGGATCTCGCCGCAGGGACCGGTTCGGTTGATGCAGCAGACCTTGTGCGCGCCTTGCCCACCACCCCGGATGGCATAGCGGTGCTCTCAGCTGCGAGGTCCGCCAACGCGGAGGTGGCCCAGATGACCGCGACCCGGCGCGCGGCGATTATGCAAGCAGCGTGTTTATATCCAGGGACCGTCGTGGTGGACTGCCCACCGTGGGATATCCCTGATGCTGCGGATCACGTGGTGCTGCTTACCGCTGCTGAGGTACGGGCGGCCGCCGCCTGCGCGCAGCTGGTGGCAGAGCTTCGTGCCCGGGCGCAGGAGTGCTCCGTCGTCGTGCGCAATCGTCAGTGGGCTGGCCTGGATGTCGGCGACATCGCCAAGGTGACCCACACAGACCCAATTGCTGAATTGCCGACCATCCGTGGTTTGACCCGCACGGTGGAAACCAGTGGGCTGCCGCGCCAGCTGCCCCGAGCCCTAGCTCGTGTCGCGCGCCAGATTTGGGAGGCCGTGGCATGAACCTGATCGATACGATGCGCACTATCGTGGCCGCCGAGCCGCAGTTAGCCCACGATGCACCAGCCTTGGCGCGGCGCATCCGGCAGGAGGCCGGAGTTATCAGCGACGTCGATGTACTCGACCTTCTGCAGCGCTTGCGCCACGATTCCGTGGGCTTAGGATTATTGGAACCGGTCCTATCGCTGCCGGGGCTGACCGATGTTGTTGTTAATGGCCCCGATTCCTGTTTCGTCGATTGCGGGCAGGGCCTGCAGCCGCGTGATATCGGCTTTGCCGATGACGCCGAAGTACGCCAGCTTGCTACCCGGCTGGCTGCGGTGGCGGGCGTGCGGCTAGATGATGCGCAACCTTTTGCCGATGGGCGCCTGACCCGCCCCGATGGAACGAGGATCCGACTTCACGCGTTGCTTGCGCCTCCTTCAGCAAGCGGAACCTGCATCAGCCTTCGTGTGTTGCGCCAGGCGCAAACCAGCCTAGAGGAGTTAATAACCAATGGCAGCATTGAATCCAGCCTGGAACATGTTTTGCGCGCCGTGGTTGAGCGCCGGGCATCCTTCCTGGTTACGGGAGGGACGGGCTCAGGCAAAACGACGTTGCTCGCTGCCTTGTTGGGGTGCGTGCCCGTCACCGAGCGCTTGCTCATCATCGAGGACACCCCGGAGCTTTCCCCGAATCACCCGCACGTGGTGACCTTGGTATCGCGCCGGGCCAACGCGGAAGGGCGCGGTGAGATTTCTATGTCGCTCCTGCTCCGCCAAGCGCTGCGCATGCGCCCAGACCGCATCGTGGTCGGTGAAATCCGCGGCGCAGAGGTAGTGGAATTGCTTGCCGCGCTCAACACTGGGCACGATGGTGGCGCGGGCACCGTGCATGCCAACTCTGTTGATGAAGTGCCCGCCCGCATGGAGGCCCTCGCCGCGCTGGGAGGACTCGACCGCGTGGCGCTGCACTCGCAGCTGGCGGCCGCCGTGCACGTGGTCCTCGGGATGGAACGCACGCCACAGGGGCGGCGTCTCGCGCACCTCGGCGTGCTGGAGGGAAACCCGGTCACGCCTCAGCTGGTGTGGACGGCCGAAGAGGGCCCGCTTCCCGGGTTTGCGCAGCTGTGTTCGCGGTTGGGGGTGGAACCATGATGTGGCTGTTCCTTGCAGCGGCGTGTTTGCTCTCGCAGCCTGCTTCGGTGACGCGGCTGGAATCGCCGAAACCACGTTCGCTGGCGCCTGCGGCGGTGTTTCTCGGGGTTGGGTGCTGTGTCTTTTTCGGTCGGCCCACTGTTGTGGTGGCGGTGGGCTGCATTGTGGCCTGTGCGCTGTGGTTTGCCAATGACCTGGCAGCCTCGAGGCGCGAGCGTCACAGTGCAGAGGCGCTCGCTTCCTACTTTGGTTCCGTTGCTGCTGAGCTGCGAGCCGGTTCGACGACGGCGGGGGCGTTGCGTCGGGGTGCCGATGCCCTTCCTGACTCCACCCCGGAGAATCTCCGCGCTGCGTTGAGCACGGCTGCGGGTCTCGCAGCACAAGGGGGCTCACCTGCGGTTGCTCTCAATGCACCGGAGGTTGCGCGCTATGCAGCGCTGCTCACCCTGTCTGGGCGCCATGGTGTGGCGCTGGCGAACCTCATTGAGCAGGCCCAAAGCCAGCTGGATACCGCGCGCCGCCACGCCGGTGAGACCGCTGCCTCTTTGCAGGGTCCGCAGGCCACCGCGGTTATCCTGGCGTGCTTGCCGCTGGCGGGCATTCTCATGGGTGGGGCGATGGGTGCGGATTCTCTGGGGTTCTTGTTGGGTGGTGGCTTAGGGGGCGTGCTTCTCGACGTCGGCGTGGCACTCGTCTGCGCCGGCTTTGCCTGGTCGCGCCTCATTCTGCGGAAGGCGGCGCAGTGATGGTCTTGACCTATATCTCCGCTGCATTAATGGCCGCGGCACTCGCTGTTACCGCTTCCGCACCAGCTGGGCGGATAGCCCAGTCGGGCTCGCGCACGCCGCGCCCGAAGACGCCGCGCGATGGTCCAGACACGGACTACAGTGCGCTTGATGCAGCCAGCGACCTGGAGCTCTTCGCCGCATGCCTGGAGGCCGGTCTCTCCACGCGCAGTGCCGTGCTAGCTGTCGCTGAAGCCTCGCCGCGGTGGTCAGAGGCAGCGGCGCTTATCGGGGTGGGGGTTCCCATGGGTACCGCGTGGTCGGCGCTGGCCAGTCAGCCGCATTTGGAAGAGCTGGTGCGGCTTGCGCAGCTGTCTGGCGAATCGGGGGCGGCCATGGCTACTGGGTGCCACCGGTTGGTGGCGCAGCTGCGTGCCGAAGCCTCGGCACAAGCTACCGCGCGGGCGGAGCGCGCTGGCGTGTTCATTGCAGCACCGCTGGCGGTGTGTTTCCTTCCCGCCTTCCTGGTCCTTGGGTTGATACCTGTCCTTATCAGCTTGGGGCAGCAACTTTTCTAGGCCCGTTCATACCAATAATCGCTCAACTAACCACTCACCAATTCAGTAAACGAAACCTACACAAACACAGGAAAGAAAGCTAGGTAAAACATGCAGAAAAAGTTAAACTACCAGTCACTATTAGGAAATGATGATGGTATGTCTACGATTGAGTACGCTATGGGTTCGCTCGCGGCTGCAGCGCTTGCCGCGGTGCTCTATGCCGTGGTCAATGGCGGTGAAGTAACCAGCGCTATTACCTCCATCATCACCGACGCGCTGTCTAACACCCCGGGCTAATGCGCGCGCTGGATGACGCCGGCTCCGTCACCATCGAGGCGGCCCTGTCGCTGTCCGCGCTCGTCATCGTTGCGGCGGGAATCGTGGGTGGCATCGCCACGCTGTCGGCCCACCTCGCTGCCGTTGACGCCGCGGGCGCTGCAGCTCGCTCCGCCGCCATCGGCGTGGACTTTCAGCGCGAAGGAGTGACGGTGACCGTGAGCGAAGGCTCCGGCCTCATGACCGCTGAGGCCGCCGTGCCCGCACCCCTGGGAACCATGCGCGCGCAGGCGGTGTTTCCCGCGGAGATGGCAGCCGGTGGGGCCGCAGGGGCGCAGCCATGAGTCGTCATCAGCGCAGCTGGGCGCGGATCCTGGCGGGCGAGGAGGGCTATGCCACTGTCGTCACCGCCGGGATCATCGCCGCAGTGGCTTCTCTGTTGCTGGCGGTTGCGGCGGTTGCTTCGCTCGTTGTGGCACGGCACGAAGCGCAGGTGGCGGCGGATCTGGCCGCGGTGGCCGGCGCGTGGGAGGTGGCCAAGGGCAGGGACGCCTGCACGAAGGCCACAGAGATTGCCGCGCTCAACGGCGCGGAACTCGGCTCCTGCGTCATCGATGGGAGCGACGTTGAGGTGGCCGCCCAGATGCGCGGGCGCAGCGCCATCGCCCGCGCCGGTCCGGTCTAAGAGGTCATGGTTACCAGCGCGCCAAGCAGCGCTACAGCGCCAGTCTTGTCCAGAGGGTTATTGCCGTTGCCGCACTTGGGGGATTGCACGCACGACGGACACCCGGACTCGCAGGGGCAGGAGCGCACGGCCTCAAAGGTGGCCTTAATCCACTCGGGGAAACGCCGGAATCCTTCCTCGGCGAAGCCGGCACCGCCGGGGTGGCCGTCGTAGACGAAGACCGTGGGCAAGCCCGTATCGGCGTGTTGGGCGGTGGACACACCACCAATGTCCCAGCGGTCGCAGGTGGCAATGAGCGGCAGCAGCCCAATGGCGGCGTGTTCGGCCGCATGGAGGGTGCCTGGCGTGCGCCCGGCGGTGACTCCCATCGCTGCGAGTGCCAGCGGATCGATGGTGTAGGCCACCGCCCGGGTCACCAGGCGCTGCTCCGGCAGGTCAAGGGGGATATCCTCGCCCACGGAGCCATCGGGAAGCCGAACCTGGTAGCCGGTGACCTTGTCGGTCACCTCGACCTCCAGGCTGGCCACCCACAGGCCGGGGGCGTAGTTCACCAAGTCATCGGCCTCGCGCAGGATGCGGATATCCGTCGTGGACTTCGGCTGCGTGGTGTAGTCCGGCGTCTTCGGTACGGCGAGGGCTACGCCTGGCTCGGCGGGAGCTGCGCCACCATCGCCTCCGCCGAGGTGAAGTTCCTCGATCACGAAACTTTCACCGCGGTGCAGGTACACCGCGCCGGGATGTACCTGGCTGACCGCGCGGGCTGCATCGATGGTGCCGAGCAGGCGGCCGTCGGAAGAATCGACAATCATGACCTCCTCGCCCGAGCCGCCGCGCAGCGAGACGGCCGTGTGCGCGGTCTCCGGGGTGAGCTCGCTGGAGCCAGCGGGCAGGGGAGCGGCGAACCAGCCCCGCGGGCGCCGCCGCAGCAGGCCCTGCTGGGCTAAGTCGTGGACCACGTCCTCGGCGTGGAAGGCGGCCACGTCGGCGTCGCTCAGCGGTTTTTCCACCGCCGCGCAGTACACGTGTCCGCCCAGAATATAAGGGTTAGCGGGGTTGAACACGCTGGCCTCGACCGGCCGGCCCAACAGCGCTTCCGGGTGGTGAACCAGGTAGGTATCCATCGGTTCATCGCGGGCTACCAACACCACCAGAGAGCCCTGCCCGCGGCGGCCCGCGCGTCCTGCCTGTTGCCAAAAGCTGGCGACCGTACCCGGGAACCCAGCGGTGACCACGGCATCCAGCCCGCCGACGTCAATGCCCAGTTCCAAAGCCGAGGTAGTGGCTACGCCGAGCAAGGAACCATCATCCAGTGCCTGCTCCAGCGCGCGGCGGTCCTCGGCCAGATAACCCGCGCGGTAGGCGGCAATCCGGCGCGCAAAATCCGGCCTGCCCAGCCTCCCGGAGAGCTCCTCCGCTGCCCGTAGCGCGGTGGTCTCTGCCGCGCGCCGCGAGCGCACAAAGGTCAACGTCCGCGCACCTTGCGCCACGAGCGCGGCCATCATCCACGCTGCCTCCGTCGTAGCGGCGCGACGCACTGGGGCACCGTTCTGCCCTTCGATGCCCTCCATGAAACCCGGCTCCCACAGCGCTACGGTCCGCGCACCCGTCGGCGCGCCGTCCTCAGTCACCGCGAGCACCTCGCGCCCCGTCAGCCGCGCGGTATGCCGCGCCGGATCCCGCATGGTCGCCGAAGCCGCAATTACCACCGGCCGCGAGCCATAGTGCTCGCACAGCCGCAGCAAACGCCGCACCACCAGCGCCACGTTCGCCCCGAAAACCCCGCGGTAGGCATGCGCCTCATCGATGACGATGAATTTCAAGTGCCTCAGCACCCGCGCCCACCGCTGATGCGCCCCCAGCAGAGAAGAATGAATCATGTCCGGGTTGGAAAAGATGAACCGCGCTTGATCCCGGATGCCGGCGCGCGCTTCGGTGGGGGTGTCGCCGTCGTAGGGGGCGGGGTGGACGTCGCGAAGCACGGCGATGCTCTGGGTAAGCTCCAGCACCGCGCGCAGCTGGTCCGAACCCAGCGCCTTCGTCGGCGTGATGTAGAGCGCGCACGCGGTCGAATCCTGCGCCAGGCGGGACAGGATGGGCAAACGGTAGCCCAGCGACTTTCCGGAACTCGTCCCGGTGGACACCACCACGTCGCGCCCCTCCCACGCGGCCTGTGCCACGGCGACCTGGTGGGCATAGAGCTTGGCCACACCTTGCTCCTCCAACGTCGCCCGCAGCTCCGGCAGGACCCACTCCGGCCACGCGGCATAGCTCGCTGGCTGGGCGGGCACGGTGGTGGAGTGCGTTAGCTCGGACTCGGGGAAACGCTCAACAAGGTGCTCGACGAGCTCCTCACCCAGAGGGTTCTCACTCACGCTTGCCTCCACTAATCTGCTGTAGGTGTCCAAACGTGGCACACTGGTGCACTAGTTTGCACTACTTTATTTCCGCAAAGGACAACTCATCATGGCATACGGTACCGTCAAGTTCTTCAACGCCGAAAAAGGCTACGGCTTCATTGAGCAGGAGGACGGCTCCGGCGATATCTTCGTGCACTACACCGAGATCCAAGGAACCGGCTTCCGCACTCTCGAAGATAACCAGCGCGTTTCCTTTGAGATTGGGGAAGACGCTAAGGGCCAGCAGGCCACCAACGTCGAGGTGGTTTAGGGGGATTCGGCATAGCCGCGCCGGGTATCCCACCATTCCAGCAGCTTATTCTGCCCCTTTTGCAGGCCGAAGCCGATGATGACCGCGGCGATGATGGAAATGAGCATGGCTATCGCGGGCGAGCCGGAGAAGGCCACGCCGCCGAGGTAACCAATGGCTAGCGCCTGCGCTACCCACAGCAGCACCCCGAAGGTGTCGAAGAAGAAAAACAGCGGCCACGGGTAGCGCATCGAGCCGAGCAGAATCGTCATGAAGAGCCGGGCCGAGGGGATGAAACGCGCAATGATGATCGCCGCGCCGCCGCTGCGCCGAATGTTGCGTTTAACCCACGTTAAGGCATCGTAGGCCTTCGTGCCTTTTTGGGCTCTATTAATAAGGGTAATGAGCCGCGTTCCCAGAAAGAAGCACAAGTTATCCCCCACAATGGCGGCAACCAGCGCGACGAAAAACATGGTGGGAAGGTGGGGAAAACCTTGGGAACCAGACCAAGCGCCAACCATGTTGAGGGGAACCTCTGAAGGCAACACGGGGAAGAAGCAGTCGAGGAAAATCAGCGAACCCACCAGCGGATAAATCCACTGGGTGGCCATGATGACCTCGAACCATGCAGTAATAGACGCAATCACGCTGTCTCCCGGTTGTGTACTGTGAGGCGAATCCTCGGACGGCCAGTATAGACCCCCTGTTGTGTGGACGCGTACTGGCCTGAATAACTAGAGTGAACCTCTATCTGTGTACTCTAGGGGCAATTGCCCAGCAGAGGACTAACCATCGGAAGGGATGAAGTCGAAGTGGCAGAAGCTACCGGCCCGGGGAAGACCCTGGTCATCGTCGAGTCAGCAACCAAGGCGAAGAAGATTCAGCCTTATCTCGGCGATAAGTACATTGTTGAGGCCTCCGTCGGCCACATCCGGGACCTTCCCCGCGGCGCTGCCGACGTCCCCGCTAAGTATAAGAAGGAATCCTGGGCGCGCCTCGGTGTTAACCCGGAGGATAACTTCACCCCGCTGTACGTCATCAGCCAGGACAAGAAGAAGAAGGTCGCCGACCTTAAAGCCAAGCTGAAGGAATGCGACCAGCTGTATCTCGCAACAGACCCCGACCGCGAGGGCGAGGCCATTGCATGGCACCTGCTCGAGGTGCTCAAGCCCAAGGTGCCGGTGCGCCGCATGGTCTTCAACGAGATCACCAAGTCCGCCATCCTGGAGGCGGCGGAAAATACTCGTGAGCTCGATGAGAACCTCATCGACGCCCAGGAAACCCGCCGCATCCTCGACCGCCTCTACGGCTACGAGGTCTCCCCGGTGCTGTGGAAGAAGGTCATGCCGCGCCTGTCGGCTGGCCGCGTGCAGTCGGTGGCTACCCGCGTCATCGTCGAGCGCGAGCGCGAGCGCATGGCGTTCATCCCCGCCGAGTACTGGGATCTCACGGCAACGCTCAAGTCCACACCGGACTTTGACGCACGCTTGAGCGCCCTTGATGGCAAGCGCGTGGCCGCGGGCCGCGACTTCAACGATAAGGGTGAGCTGAAGAGCGACGAGGTGGTCGTCGTCAAGCAGGCCCAGGCGGAGCAGCTGGCCAGCGCGCTGGAAGGCTCCACCATGACGGTGGCCAGCGTTGAGCACAAGCCTTATTCGCGCAAACCTTCCGCACCGTTTATGACCTCGACGCTGCAGCAAGAGGCAGGCCGCCGCTTGCACTACACCTCGGAGCGCACGATGCGCATTGCGCAGCGTCTTTACGAAAACGGTCACATTACCTATATGCGTACCGACTCGACCTCCCTGTCCAAGCAGGGCCTAGGCGCCGCGCGTGAGGCCGCCACCTCCATCTTCGGTGCGGAGTTTGTTTCGGATGGGCCGCGCACGTATGACCGCAAGGTGAAGAACTCCCAGGAGGCCCACGAGGCCATCCGCCCCGCCGGCGAACGTTTCGCCACCCCGGGCCAACTGGCCGGGCAGCTCGACGCTGAGGAGTATAAGCTCTACGAGCTAATCTGGAAGCGCACCGTGGCCTCCCAGATGGCCGATGCCAAGGGAACCTCGATGAAGGTGACCGCGGCCGTGAGCGCTGGTGGTCACGACGCGGACTTTTCTGCGACCGGCCGCACGATTACCTTCCCGGGCTTCCTCAAGGCCTATGAGGACGTGGCGGCGAAGGGCTCGAAGGAAGAGTCGCGCCTGCCGCACCTCAACGAGGGCGACACGCTGAAGACCGCTGCGGTTACTGCCGACGGCCACTCCACCAACCCGCCGGCGCGCTATACCGAGGCCAGCTTGGTCAAGAAGATGGAAGACCTGGGCATTGGGCGCCCGTCGACGTACGCCTCCATCATCAAGACCATCCAGGACCGCGGCTACGTGCTCTCCCGCGGCAACGCGCTGGTGCCTTCGTGGGTTGCCTTCGCGGTGGTGGGCCTGCTGGAGAATAACTTCACCGAGCTGGTGGACTATGACTTCACCTCCTCCATGGAGGACGAGCTCGATGCCATTGCTGCCGGTTCGGAGAACGGTACGGACTGGCTGAATAACTTCTATTTCGGCAACACGGAGGCCGGCGAGCGGAAGGCCGCATCCATTGCCCGCCACGGCGGCCTGAAGTCCCTGGTGGACATCAACCTGGAGGCTATCGATGCCCGCCAGGTCAACTCGCTGCGTCTCTACACCGACGCTGAGGGCCGCGATGTCTTCGTGCGCGTGGGCCGTTACGGGCCGTATATTGAGCGCGCCGTGGGTACCAACGAGGATGGCACGGTGGAGTACCAGCGCGCTAACCTCTCGGAGACGGTCACCCCGGATGAGCTCAATGAAGCTTTGGCGGAGAAGCTTTTCGCCACCCCGCAGGGCGGGCGCGAGCTGGGCCAGAACCCGGAGAATGGCCGCACCATCGTGGCCAAGGAAGGCCGCTTCGGACCGTACGTGACCGAGCAGGTGCGTGACGACGAGCGCGAGAAGGCCGAGGCCGAAGCCGAGGAGATCGTCAAGGAAGAGCGCGCCGCGGAGGACGCCCAGCGCGCCGCCGAGGGCAAGCGCGCCAAGAACTGGGAGACCAAGACCGCGGCGAAGCAGAAGGAAAAGCGCATTGCTGAGTACGTCGAGGAGAAGCTCAAGCCAGGCACGGCCTCGCTTTTTGCCTCGATGGAGCCGGCCAGCGTCACCCTCGAGGAAGCACTGAAGCTGCTGAGTCTGCCGCGTGAGGTGGGCGTGGACCCCTCGGATGGCGAGGTCATCACCGCGCAGAACGGCCGCTATGGCCCGTACCTAAAGAAGGGCAAGGACTCCCGTTCCTTGGCCAAGGAGGAGCAGATCTTCTCCATCACCTTGGATGAGGCGCGCCGCATCTACGCGGAGCCGAAGCGCCGCGGCCGTGCGGCGGCGCAGCCGCCGATTAAGCAGCTGGGTGATAACGACGTGTCCGGTAAGCCGATGACGGTCAAGGACGGCCGCTTTGGCCCGTACGTCACCGACGGCACGACGAATGCCTCGCTGCGCCGTGGTGACGACCCGGAGCAGCTTACCGACGCCCGCGCCAACGAGCTCCTCTCCGAGCGCCGCGCCAAGGATGCCGCGAACGGTGGTACGAAGAAGTCGACGAAGAAGAGCACCAAGAAGTCGACCAAGAAATCGACGAAGAAGGCCACGAAGAAGTCGACCAAGAAGGCCACGAAGAAGCCTTCGCCGGGTACCAAGAACGTGGTCAAGGCCGGCTCGCGCAGGAAGTAGCAGGACATGAAGACCAGCTTCGCCCGCGATATGGTGGCCCGCACCCAGGAAGGCACCGAGGCTCTCCTGCGCGCGGCGGGCCCGGCCTTTACTGGCCGCGATCACTTCACCCTCGGCGCGCTTGCTGCGGGGGAGACTGCTGTCTGGTCACGCCTGTTTAAGTGGCGCACGCTCGGTGTGGCCACGACGGCCGCTGTACCCGTGCTGCTGGCCCTGCGCCCGGACTGCGCACCGGAGACCCGCGTGGGGCTCATCGCCGCATCCCTGGGGCAGGCCGCCAAGCGCGGTGCACCAACGATGTTCAGCGTGACGTGTGTGAGCGCACAATACGCATCCTTCGCGTGGGCGCTGCGCGGCGCGCGCAATGATGCGGTGGGCTGGGGTCTGCGCGCCGAAGCGTGGGCCGCAGGCATTGCGCTCTCGCGCACCCGGAGTGAGCGCCTCGCCACGGCCGTCGCCGGAATCCCGGCGGCCGCTCTCTCCGCGCTAGCCGGTGATGAGAAGCTCCGCGCCGACGAAGCCACGCAAGGGCTGAGTCATGGCGCTAACCTGCTTCTGGCCTCTGAGGCGCTGACGGTCCTGAACCCGGTTGAGCAGCGCCAGGATGCGGGCCTGCGTGGCCGGGCCCTGGATGCGGCGCAGTCGGCGGCGCAGACGGTAGGCCTGGTACTGCTGGTGGATGGGTTGGCGCGGAAGGGCCGGGATTAGACGTCGCACCTAATTCCGGGCGCATTGTCTTGCCGTAGGACAAGCGGCGGTGCACCCACTCGAAGGGCCCAGGTTTGCCTGCGGCCTCGAGCGCGCAGGCGATGATAAGCGTTGCTAGCCATACCCCGGCGGCCAACGTTGCTTGGCCTGCGGCGCTGAACTCCGGTCCAATGTTGAGGGTGAAGGGGTAGACCAGCGCCAGGAAAAACACGGACTGCAGTACATAGCCGGTCATGGAACGCTTGCCCAGTGCGATGAGCGGCCACAGGAACCACGGGCGCGCACCACGGCGCTGCAGGGGTTCCAGGGCAAGTGTCGCCGCCGCCACGATGCCCGGCCCGGTGAGCATTCCGATGCAGCTATTTGCTGCGTTGAGGGGATCTGCCAGCGCTGGATCCAGCACCCCAATCGTCGACAAGCCCCAAGGCAGGCCGAGGAAGAGAATGATGGCTACAGCCACCAGTGTCCACGCCCATAGCTCGCGATGATGGCCCCCGGCCAGAGTGCCGCGGCGCGCCCACACGAAGCCCACGAGCATAACCGGCAGGACCATGGCGCCGGTTAGGGGGATGGACATCAGTTGGGCGCCGACCATGATGGCCTGCTCACCCAGCAGCTCCCAATAGGAGTCGGCGGCAGTAAAGCCGCTGAAATCGAAATCTGAAGTATCGATGAATGCGGCCCCAATACCCATTCCGATGCCCGACACAACCAGCAGCGAACAAAGCCCGTAGGCCACGCGCATGAGGAGCTTGTCAGTTAAAGAAAGCAGCAGTGCGATGAGCATGCCCATCGCGCCATAGAGGATCATGATGTCGCCGGAAAAGAGAAAGAGGCAGTGCAAGACGCCGAACAGGGCGAGAAAGCCATAGCGTTTTGCCAGCACGGCTTGTGCGCGGAGAAGCGGGAAGCCGCGCCGCCATAAGCTCATTGCGATAAGCCCCACGCCGAAACCTAAGAGCGTGGAGAACATCGGCAGGCCGCGCACGTGAATGAACATGGCGGCAAAGACCACGTAGATTTTGTCTGCGAGGGAGTCGACGCCGCCGAAATAAGCATCGGGGCCATTGCCGTCGTTCATAATCCACGCGGTGCAGACGTTTGCCAGCGCAATGCCTAGCAGAGCCATGCCGCGGGCGACGTCGGGGACGAGAAAGCGAGGACTCGAATTCTGGCGTGGCGGATGGGGCTGGTGTGGCTGATGGGGCATGGCCCCGAAACTACCAGAATCACAAAGACTTATTTATCCGAGGGCGCGCTCCGCCAGCGTCGGGCGGATAGGGCGCGCCAGTTGCGTCATGCGGCGACGCCCGCGCAGCTCGATAGACTTCATCAGTGTCCAGCGCGCTTGCTCGGCCTCGTTAGCGCCGCGCAGCGTGGCGGAGTTGGTGAGCACTTGGCCGGGCGTGTCCTTGGCCAGCTCGGTAAGGCGTGCGGCCTCATTGACGGCATCACCAATAACGGTGTACTCGAAGCGATCCGCACCACCAATGTGGCCGGCTACCACGTGGCCCGCGGCCACGCCGATGCCTGCCTGCAGTCGCAGCCCGCGCAGTTCCTGGCGCAGTTCGCGGGCAGCCTGCAGGGCCATGGAGTTGGCATCGTAGACCGTCAGTGGGGCACCGAACACGGCCAGAGCAGCATCACCCTGGAACTTGTTGATGATGCCCTTATTGCGGTGTACCACCTCAACGACGTGCTCGAAGAACTTGTTGAGCTCCTCCACGACCTCCTCCGGGGTGTGGTTGACGGCGAAGGTGGTGGAGCCGATGACGTCGATAAACAGCACTGCCACCTTGCGGTCCTCGCCGCCTAGCTCCGGGCGCTCCTCCAAGGCGCGCTGTGCCACCTCAGTGCCGACATAGCGGCCGAAGATGTCGCGCACGCGCTGGCGCTCACGCAGGCCGCGCATCATTTCGTTGAAACCAGCTTGAAGAACACCGAGCTCAGAGCCGTCGTAGATGTCTACCTGGACGTCGTTCTCGCCGCGGCGCACGCGGTTGATGGCGTCCTGTAGCTCCAGGATGGGGTCCACCACGCTCATCATGGCGAACATGGTGCCGATAAGCCCCGTGCCCAGCGCCGTGATGCTCAGCGCGATGATGGCGGGGATGATATCGGCGGTATCGGCGGTGAACATCCCCATTTTCTGTCCCAGGTGCACCAGGATGATGCCGATGAGCGGGATGCCGGAGGTCATGAGCCACGTGGAAAGCAGACGGTACTTAATCGGCGGTTCCAGGGTGGAATCCTCAAAGCGGCGGGCCACGGCCTCCGCCGCCACGGGGCGCACGAGGCGCTCCGCCTGCAGGTATGTCAGGAGAACGATGAGGCCGCCGGCCAGTGCAGCAGAAACACCGACGACCACGGCCAGCCGTGCCGAGTGCTGGCCCGCTAATATCACCGCCAAAAGAATGCCCAGCAGCCAGACACCTGCGGCCACGCCAGATTGGTAGAGCGGGATGCGCAGGACCAAGTTGCGCACCATATTGGGATCATGGTCATCGGGACTGCGCTGCCAGTCCAAGACCGGCCGGAACAGCCGCAGGGTCACCGCGATGCCGATGATGACGGCGAAGGTTACGAACAACGTGCCATAGGTCCACAGGTGGGGCGTGTGGGCGATGAAGTCGGAGATCTCCGGCATGGGGAGAAAGAAGACCACGAAGGTCATGATCGCAATGGCACCGATGATGTTGGAGCCAAGGACGAGCGCGGCGTACATCGGCCATTGAGTACCCCATAACCAGCGGGCGCCACGCATCAGTCTATTCATGGTTACTCACTTTAGTTATCCCAGTAGGCTAGGGCGAGTGAATACATCAAGCGTTGCAGAAAGGCTTGCCGACGCCCCCTCCGTCGCCCACACCATCCTCAGTGCTGCCCGCGCGGCACGGGGCGAAGGTGACCCGCGGGCGATGAGCCATTCCTGGCTCTTTACCGGTCCTCCCGGTGCCGGCCGCTCGCTGGCGGCGCAGTGTTTCGCCGCAGCACTCATGTGCACGTCTGCCGACGAGAACGGCAACCCCGGATGCGGGCGCTGTGCCTCCTGTCAAAGCGTCCTGGACAATCAAGAGCACACCGACTTGGTCTACGTGGACCCGCAGGAGCAGTTCATTACGGTCGGCGAGGCCCGCGAGGTCATTGGGCGCGCGGCCAGCCTGCCGAGTGTTGCACCCTGGCGCGTGGTCATCTTCAATAAGGCAGATCGCCTCCGCAACGAGGCCGCCAACGCACTATTGAAGACCGTAGAGGAACCCCCGGAGCGCACCGTCATCATTATGGTCGCGCCCTCGGAGGATCCGGAGGACTTCTCGGTCACTCTGCGTTCCCGCTGCCGCCACCTTTATATCCCGGCGCCGAGCGTGGAGGGTGTGGTCAAGCAGCTCGTCGCCGAAGGCGCCAGCGAGGATGACGCGCGCCTGGCCGCCGTGACCACCTTGCGCCACGTGGGGCGCGCGCGACACCTGGTCAACGAACCCGCCGCGCAGAAGCGCCGCGCCATGGCCATCAACCTGGCCGAGGATGTCTTTCACGGCTCCCAGGCCTTTCAATCCGTCACAGCGCTGCTGAAATTCATTGAGAAGGAGGCCAAGGACTCCCACGCGGCGGCGGAGGAGGCGGAGCGATCCAAGATTGAACAATCCTTCGGCGTTGGTGCCAAGGGCAAGGGCGCGACGAAGGCGCAGCGCGACGCCCGCAGTGCCCTGAAGGATATGGAGGAGCTTCACAAGAAGCGCGCTAAACGACGCATCGCCGACGGCCTCGACATCGCCCTCGTGGATCTCGCCGGCATCTACCGTGATGCGCTCATGCTCAAAGTTGGTGCCGAGGTGGAGATGACCCACCCGGATTTCGCCGGCCTGGCCGGCGAACTTGCCCAGCGTGTGAGCGAAGATGGCTTGCTGGCCGCCCAGTCCGCCATTCGCACCTGCCGCGAGCAGCTACCGCAGAACGTCACCCCGCAGGTGGCTTTCGACGGTATGGTGGGCCGCCTGCGCCTGGCCTGCGGTGCGCGCTAACTTGCAGCATTTGCTGTGCGTGCCCCACATCAAGCAGCCCGATTTCTTTCTCAGCCCCGGCCTAAGCTAAACTCTCACGCGGTGCATATACACACTGCATCGTGCCGCCTTAGCTCAGTCGGTAGAGCATCTCACTCGTAATGAGAAGGTCGCGAGTTCGATTCTCGCAGGCGGCTCCATTAAGCCCCAGCTAGAACAGTGTTCGGCCTAAACAACACGTTTTGTCGTTTAGGCCGCCAAGGTGAGAACAAAGTAAAAACGCCAACCCTCGGAGCAAAGGAATTCTCAGGCCGAAGCCCTACTCCATTCGGGAACCCAGCTTTATCCTTCTCGGGTTGACGTTGTGACTCAAGGATAATTGGGCGCGAGGCCTTCCACAACACATAACTTCCCGGTGTGGACAAAATGGAATCAAACTACCAGGTAAACTCGGCGCCAGAATTTTTGGGAAATACTCCGGTAACCCCAGCGTCTGCGACGACGCGCAGGCTTTCGTACTCGCTGCTTATTTCTGCTTGCGTCGGTAATACACCTGCCGGCGCACATGAGCGACGACATCGCCTTCCTCATCGATGATGTTGACGTCGAACCAATGGAGGTACTTCTGACCGTTGGCCGTCTTTTCTTCGATGAGCGCGTAGGTCTCCTCCGGAATGCGCATGTCGGCGGTGACCGTGCCACGGCCGGGCTTGAGGTACTTAATCTCACCAGCGGCATCCCAGATGCGGTACTCCTTGCCCAGGCGGTGCATGGAGGCAAGCATGAAGAACGGATCCGTCATGGCGGAGAGCGTGCCGCCGAAGGCAACGCCCATGGCATTCTTGGTCAACATGTTCGGCTTGTGGCTGACCACGACACGCGTGCCGTCATCAGCGAATTCCTTGATCTTTATGCCAGCGCCCAGAAAGGGCGGCCAGAAACCCATGAGGTGCTTGAGCTGACGTGCAGAAAAGTGGGCCATGAGGATAGCTCCATTTGGGTGGACGGTCAGGTGGGCTAAATGTGGTCAACTCTACCGTTGTGGGATGAGGAGAGTCCCAGACTTCGGTTCTTGAGCACACTATAAGTCACCTGCGCTCACACACCCCCTTCGGCGGAGGCGTGATTCACAAAAATCAGCAGCCCTGATAAATTTCAAGTGAATTGTCAACCGGGCTGCGCCACGCCAGCCCGTACAAGCAGAATCGAATGAGTCATGCAGACAGAGGCGAAAGGCCACGTCGAGGGCCTCTACATCGATGAGAACTTCGAGCTGCGCGCCGGGGCCGTCACATTTGGGGAGAGTATTGAGGGCATAGCGCTTGGCGACGTCCCCGCAGCCGAGGCCGCCTGGCGCGCCGGGGACCCGGATGCGTTGCTCTGGGTGCCCGGTTTCGTGGACCTGCACAACCACGGCGGCAACGGCGGGGGATTCCCCAACGGCGACTATGAGCAGTGCCTGGCCGCCGTCCGCTTCCACCGCGCACACGGCACCACAACGTTGTTGGCCAGCTTGGTTTCCGGCACGCAAGAAGAGCTGTGCGCGCGGGCCGAGCTTTTGGCCCAGCTGGCTGAGGAAGGCGAGAGCGCCGGCATCCACATGGAGGGCCCCTTCATCGCGGCGGCCAAGTGCGGCGCGCAGGACCCTTCGCGCATCGTGCCGGGCGACCCGGACTTCTTCCGTGCAGTCATCGCCGCGGCCCGCGGGCACCTGCGTTCGATTACCTTTGCGCCGGAGACGGAGAACGTCGACAAGCTGCTCGAAGTCTGCGCGGAGCACGGCATCATCGCCAGCTTGGGCCACACCGAGGCCGATTATGACACCACGCTGAACGTTATCGCCCAGGCCAAGGAGCTCGGCGTCACCGTGACCGGCACGCACCTCTTCAACGCCATGCCGCCCATCCACCACCGCGCGCCGGGCACGGTGGCCGCCTTGCTCACCGCGGCGAAGGCGGGGGACGTGGCTGTCGAGCTCATCGCCGATGGCGTGCATCTTGTGGACGGCACCGTGGACATGGCTCACAACCCCCGCTCCTTCGCGGTGACGGATGCCATGGCGGCGGCTGGCATGGCCGACGGTGACTATGAATTGGGCTCCCTCCCCGTCACCGTGAGCGGGGGAGTCGCGCGCGTGCCCAGCGGCGCCATCGCGGGTGGTACGTCCACCTTGGCCCAGCAATTCGCCAGCTTCGCCGCACGCCATGGTCTGGGCGAAGCGGTGCGTTTTACCTCCACCACGGCCGCCGATGTGCTGGGACGCAAAGATCTAGGCCGCATCGCGGTTGGTGCACGCGCCAACCTGGTGGGCCTCAATGCCCAGCTGGAACCGGTGCGCGTCATTGTCGGTGGCACTGAATTTATAAACTTTTAAACAAGACTCTCACTCACATCAGAAAGGCAGATTATGGACATCCTCATTCGCTCCACCCCCGCCGAGGTCGCCGCCGCGGCCGCCGATATCCTCGCACGCTACGCCAACAATTCCGCCACCCTGGGGCTGGCCACCGGTTCCACCCCGGTGGCCACGTACAAGGAGCTCATCGCCCGCCACGAGCGCGGCGAGGTCAGCTTCGCGGGCAGCCACGCATTTCTTCTCGACGAGTACCTTGGCCTTAACCCCGAACACGAGCAGTCCTACTACGCCACCATCCGCCGTGACTTCACCAGCCACGTCGATTTCGATGATGCCTTGGTCAAGAGCCCAGAGGGCAGCGCTGCCGACCCCGTGGCAGCCACCGCCGCCTATGACCAGGCCATCCGGAATGCCGGTGGCATCGATATCCAGTTGCTAGGCATTGGCGCGAATGGCCACATCGGCTTTAACGAGCCCTCGAGCTCCCTGACCTCGCGCACTCGCGTGGTGGCGCTGCACCCGCAGACTGTGCAGGATAACTCCCGTTTCTTCGACAATGTCGAGGACGTTCCGCGCCACGCACTCACGCAGGGCTTGGGCACGATTAGCGAGGCCCGCCACCTGCTCCTCATCGCCACCGGCAGCAACAAAGCCAACGCGGTGCAAGCGATGGTTGAGGGACCGCTTTCGGCGCGCTGCCCTGGCTCGGTACTGCAGCTGCACCAGCACGCCACGGTGATTGTGGATGAAGCCGCCGCTGCCCGCTTGGAGGATCGCGAGTACTACCTCTTCGCGGACCAGAACCGCCTGCGTTAAAGCTCCTTTTTCTAATTCCATAACTTCCCTTCTCGAAAGGACGTTTCAGACATGAAAATAGATGTCATGGGGCCGCTGCAGCGGCTCGGAAAAGCCCTCATGGGCGCCGTGGCGGTGCTGCCCGTCGCGGCGATCCTCAGTGGCCTTGGCTACTGGATTTCCAGCGCCGCCGGCCCGGATAACCTCGCCGCCCAGCTGCTGATTAGCTCCGGTGACGCGGTCCTGGCCAACCTGGGCTGGATCTTCGCCATCGCCATTGCTTTCGGCCTGGCCAAGGATTCCAACGGTGCTGCGGCACTCTCTGGTTTCTTGGCCTTCGCCACCTTCATGAAGCTGCTCGGCCCCGACGCCGTGGCCGGCTACCGCGGCATCGAAGACCCCACCGCGCTGACCGGCGATGAGGCTCTGCACTGGGCATCGGAGGGCTGGAACGCCGTGGGCGGCGGAAACGTCCTCTTTGGCATCCTCGCCGGCATCATGGCGGCCTGGGTCTATAACCGCTTCCACGGCACCAAGCTGCCGGACTTTTTGGCCTTCTTCTCAGGCCGGCGCCTCGTGCCGATTCTTACCGCCATCATCGCCATGGTGATTTCCGGCGTCCTCTACTTCGTGTGGCCGTTCATCTACAACGCGCTCTTCAACTTCGGTACCTCCATCCAGGGCCTGGGTGCGGCGGGTGCCGGTATCTATGGTGTGGCTAACCGCCTGCTCATCCCGACTGGCCTGCACCACGCGTTGAACTCCGTCTTCTGGTTCGACGTCATCGGTATCAACGACATTGGCAACTTCCAGGCGGGCCAAAAGACCATCGAAGCAGCCGCAGCCGCCACCTCCGCCGCGGACTGCCCGGGCATCTGGGCCAATGGCCAGTGCACGGTCGAGGGCGTTGTGGGCCGCTACCAGGCGGGCTTCTTCCCGGTCATGATGTTCGGTCTGCCGGGCGCGGCACTCGCGATGTACCTGCGTGCGGATAAGAAGAAGCGCAAGGTGGTCGGCTCCTTGATGGCTGCTGGTGCCCTGGCTTCCTTCTTCACCGGTGTGACCGAGCCGCTGGAGTTCTCCTTCATGTTCGTTGCCCCGCTGCTCTATGTGGTGCACGCGCTGCTGATGGGCCTGTCCGTCTTCATCGCTTCCACCATGGAGTGGACCGCTGGCTTCGGCTTCTCCGCCGGCTTTGTGGACATGCTGCTTTCTTCGCAGAACCCGCTGGCCAACAAGTGGTACATGCTGCTGGTGATGGGCGTGGGCTTCTTCTTCCTCTACTTCATCATCTTCTACTTCCTCATCGGCTGGCTTAACCTCAAGACCCCGGGCCGCGGCGAGGACGAAGCCGACAACGTGGAGGATTCTGCTACCGGCGATGACAAGACCGCAGCCGATGCCGCCCGCATCATCGAGGGCCTCGGCGGCAAAGACAACATCGACTCACTGGACTACTGCACCACGCGTCTGCGCGTGGGTGTGAAGGACCGCGCGCTTGTTCGCGACTCCCTGATCAAACGCGCCGCCGTCTCCGGTGTCATCCACCCCTCCGAGAAGAGTGTTCAGGTCATCGTGGGCCCGGCCGTACAGTTCATGTATGACGAGGTCAGCCACCAGCTGCGCCACGGTTCCCCGGCCCTGGCCACGACTGGTGCAGCGAGCGCGGCTGGAGCTGCGGGGGCTGCAGCCAGCGCCGGTGCCGCTTCCGCTAATCGCGTCAGCAGCGATGACGCGGATGTCGACGTGCGCGCCCCGTTCGCGGGTGACGTCGTTGAGCTCTCCCAGGTTCCGGATGCCTCCTTTGCCCAGGGCATGGTGGGCGAAGGCTTCGCGGTTATGCCTGATGCTGTCGATGCCTTCGACGTCTGCGCCCCAGTAGACGGCACCATCACCATGGTCTTCAAGACGCGCCATGCTTTTGGCATGAAGACAGCAGACGGGCTGGACCTGCTCATCCACATCGGTATCGACACCGTGGAGTTGAAGGGTGAAGGCTTCACGGCCTTGGCTAAGAAGGGTGATACCGTCACTGCCGGCACGCCGATCATCGCGGTGGAGGCAAGCAAGCTGCGCGAGCGCGGCGTCAACCTCATCACCCCGGTGGTGTGCCCGACGGCCAAGCAGGTTGCCGGAGTCGACATTGCTCGCGAGGGCCATGCCCTGCCAGGCGAGGTCGCCGCAACCGTCAAGCGCAGCAACTAATCTGATTCGGTTCAGCCCAGACATAAAACTGCCCTAGTTGACAAAACCCATGCTGCTTCATGCGGTGAGGAGCGAAGGTTTTGGCAACTAGGGCAGTTTTGGCTTGGTGGGTTCTATGCCTTGAGAAAACAAGCAGAGAAAAATGAGCGTGGGCTAGTCGGTGTGGCTTAGCAGGCGCGGCACCACTTTGCCCGTGGCGTTGCGCGGCAGCTTGTCTAGGAAGTGGACGTCGCGCGGCACGGAGTGGTCGGCGAGGTTCTCGCGGACCCAGGTGCGGATGCTATCGGCAGTCACGGTGTTGCCCAGGGCATCCCGCGTGGTTACTGCCCACACGGCGATGCGCTGGAAGGTGGTCTCATCCTCCACGCCGCCGGCGTGCACCTCCGCGATGCCCGGCATGGCCTCAAGAACCTCCGTCACCGACTGCGGGTGCACGTTCTCACCACCGACGATGATCATGTCATCGGCGCGGCCCACCACGTGCAGGTAGCCGTCGGGGTCGATATAGCCCAAGTCCCCGATGGAGATGAGGCCATCAACCTTGTTGAGCGGAATCTTCGGGTTCGTATAGCCAATGAGCGCGGTGGAATTAGTCAGGTAAATCTCGCCGACCTCGCCGCGCGGGACCTCATTGCCTTCCTCATCGAGGATGCGCAGCTTGGTGCCGGAGGCAATCTTGCCGCCGATGGTCGGGTCCTTAGCCACCTCTTCCATGGTGGCCGTCGATGCCAGTGCTAGCTCCGTGGAGCCATAAACATTGCAGAGAATCGGGCCGAAGCGCTCGTGGGTTTCCTTGACAATCTCCGGGGTCAGCGCGTGCCCGGCGGAGGCAATGAACTTCAGGCTTGAGGTGTCATACGCCGAATCCGGGTCAACCTCAACCATCTGGCGGAAGAAGACGGGGGAGGAGAGCAGGCCATCGAGCTGGTAGCGCTGGATATCATCGAGTGCGGCCGCCGGGTCAAAGACACGGCGGGTGACAATGGTATTGCGCAGGCCCAGAGCGATGTTAAGGCAGGCCCAGCCCCACGTGTGGAAGATGGAGGCGGTCATCTGCACCTTTTGGTCCCCGCGCCACGGCACCGCATCCACGATGGAGGCAACCACCACTGGCAGCGTGGGCTCCGGGCGCATGATTCCCTTGGGAATACCCGTGGTGCCGGAGGACATCAGCACGATATGCCCGTGCTTGGGCCAGGTGGGAAGCTTGTGCTTCTCGACGTCCCGCGGGTTCTCCACGATCTTGCGCAGCGATGCCGCTTGCGCCAGCTCAGCGGGAATTTCCGCACCGGACTCGTGGCCAATGACGACGTGCAGGCCATCAATGGGGCTAGCGCTATTGGTGGGATTAGGACCGTCGGCGGGGGCGAGACGGTCGATGAATTCATCGTCGATAACGAGCACGTTGATGCGGTTTTCCTCGATGCATCCGGCGAGCTGTTCGGGGGAAGATCCAACGTTGAGCAAAAAGATGTGTGCCCCCGCATAGCCTTTGGCGGCCAGCGGGGTGATGATGCCGCGGCCATTGCGTGCCATAACACCGAGGCGGATCTCATCGAGCCTCAAAGAAAGCAGCCAGCGCGCGAAGGTCTGGGAATGATCGCGCAGTTGGCGGTAGGTGAGTGCCCCGTCATCGTCGATAAGCGCTAGGCGTTCTGGGCAGGTCATGTATGCCTGCTCTACTTCGCGGGCGGTGGTGAAGCGGTAGCGCGCGAGAACCGGTGCGGTCAAGGCCACCGCCCGCGGGCCGCCGGCGGGGCTAATGAGGCCTGCGCGGAACAGCGAGGGGATAAAACGCCCGAGGGCAGCGGCGTGAAAGGTTACATCAGAAAGCTTCATAAGGTTCTCATCGATAAGAGGGGAAAAGAGGTTACGGGGCGGCGGGGGAGCCGCAATAAAAACGACAACCTGTTACAGGTGTTGCTATTGTTACATAAGCTGCAACCGCTAGCGTAGTCTATTATGGTTTCGGTCTAGAACATACTCTCTTGGAAGGACATTAGTCACGTGAAGTCTACTCAGCGCATTGCCACCCTCTGCGCCGCCCTCCTCGTGGCGGTTGGATTGACTCAAGCTCCCCAGGCAGTTGCCGGCGAGCGTAACCTCGTTGCCTTCGGTGATTCCGTGCTCGCGGATCCGCAACTGGATGTGTATCTGTCCTCGCGATTGGGCTCTTCTCAGCGCAACCCGAGCTTGAACTGCCCGTCCGGCAATAACTACGCCAAGCGCACTGCCGCCAAGCTGGGCATGCCGGTGGCGGATTTCTCCTGCTCCGGTGCTGTGTCCATGTCCCAGGGGCCGCAGGTGAATGCACAGATCGACGATGCCATTCGCCGTGGCGCGCTCAGTGCGGACACCCAGCGCGTGCTCTTCTCCAGCGGGTTCAACGATACGTATAACAACGCCGGGCTTTCCGACGGCGACCTGCGCGCCCGCTGGGTCGGCGCCAATGCGCCGCTGATCCACAAGATCCGTGCGGCAGCGCCCAATGCCCGCATCCAGATTGTGGGTTACCCGACCATTGGCTCGGGTGACCGCTACTGCCTCCTCCACTTCGGCCCGAAGCCGGCCGATGCCACGGCTCTGCCGATGGTGCAGCGCTATGAAAACGTCGCGCAGTGGATGCAGGTGGACCTGGCGCGCGCTACCGGAACCGAGTTCGTGGACATGAAGCCGATGACCTGGGATCGTGGCATGTGTGCCGACGCCGACAAGCGCCTGTGGGCGGGTCTGGTGGACTTCTCCGCGGGGCCGGGCAACCTGCCGCTGCACATTAATGCTCGCGGTCACGAGTTTGTGGCCAACCACCTCGCTAGCTTCTAGAAGCGCGCTCTTCTGACTTTTCAGGCCCGGGCAACGTTGCCCGGGCCTTTCGCGTACCCTCGCGGACATGGCTGTTAATGAAAATGTAAATGAAAATAACTCCCAGCAAGGCGCGGAGGTCGTCCGCGGCGTGATTGCGCGCGCGAAGGGCGAGCCCGTCGAGACCGTCAACATCGTCGTGCCCGCCCCGGGCGAGCACGATGTCGTGGTCAAGGTCCAGGCCTGCGGCGTCTGCCACACCGACCTGGCTTACCGCGATGGCGATATCGAGGATGCCTTCCCCTTCCTGCTTGGGCATGAGGCGGCGGGCGTCGTCGAGCGCGTGGGCGATGCCGTCACCCACGTCGAGGTCGGTGACTTCGTGGTCCTGAACTGGCGCGCGGTGTGCGGCGAGTGCCGCGCCTGCAAGAAGGGTGAGCCGAAGTACTGCTTCAACACCCACAACGCCTCCGCGAAGATGACGCTCGCGGACGGGGATAAGGACGCCGGCACCGAGCTCACCCCGGCGCTCGGCATCGGCTCCTTCGCGGAGAAGACCCTGGTCCACGAAGGCCAGTGCACCAAGGTCAACCCGGAGGCAGACCCGGCGGCCGCGGGCCTGCTGGGCTGTGGCGTGATGGCCGGCTTGGGCGCTGCGGTGAATACCGCGGACGTCAAGCGCGGCGAGTCCGTCGCGGTCTTCGGCTGCGGTGGCGTGGGCATGGCGGCCATTGCCGGCGCGGTGCTGGCGGGTGCCTCCAAGGTCATCGCCGTGGACCTGGACCCGGACAAGCTGGAACTGGCCAAGAAGTTCGGCGCTACCCACACCGTTGCGGCGAAGGATAAGTCTGAGGACGAGGTCATCGAGGCAGTCCGCGAGCTCACCGATGGTTTCGGCACCGACGTGGCCATTGACGCCGTGGGCATCCCGGTGACCACCCGCCAGGCCTTCTACTCCCGCGACCTGGCCGGCCGCATGGTCATGGTGGGCGTGCCGAACCTCACCAGCCGCTTCGACGTCCCGGCGATCGATTTCTTTGGACGCGGCGGATCGCTGAAGTCCTCCTGGTACGGCGATTGCCTGCCGGAGCGTGACTTCCCCATGTACGTCGACCTCTCCCTGCAGGGCCGCTTCCCGCTGCAGGACTTCGTCACCGAACGCATTGGTCTGGACGACGTTGAGGAAGCCTTCGCTACCATGAAGGCTGGCAAGGTACTTCGATCCGTAGTGGAGCTGTAAATGATCATTGAACAGTTTGTAACCTCAGGAAAGTTCCGCCTGGATGGCGGTGAGTGGGACGTGGACAATAACGTCTACATCCTGGCCGCTGGTGGCGCGTCAAGCGACGCCGAGTGCTACATCATCGATCCTTCCCACGACGCCGAGCGCGTCATCGAAGAGGTAGGACAGCGCACCGTCAAGGGCGTTATCCTCACCCACGCACATAACGACCACTGCGAACTCGCGCCCCAGGTGGCTGAGCACTTCGGTGTGTCTGTGTACCTGCACCCGGATGATCGCCCCCTGTGGGAGGAGACGCACGAGGACGCCACCTTCGTGCCGCTGGAGGATAACCAGCTCTTCACCGTGGGTGATAGCGATTTCGTGGTCTTCCACACGCCGGGTCACTCGCCGGGATGCGTGGTGCTCTACATTGCGGACGAGGCCACGCTGCTGTCGGGAGATACTCTCTTCAACGGCGGGCCGGGCGCTACCGGCCGCAAGTACTCTGACTTCGACGTCATCATCGAGTCCCTGCGCAACCGCGTGTTGAACCTCCCGCCGGAGACCCGCGTCCTCCCGGGCCACGGCGATGAGACCACCATTGGTGCTGAGGCGGCGCGCATCGATGAGTACATCGCGCGCGGTTACTAGACCTTAAGCAAACCTTAGGCCTGGGTGCGGGCTGCTTTCACTCCCACGGCCACCGTGGCAGCGAGTGAAAGCCCGAACCAGACCCACGCATCCGCCACGCCCGCGCTGAAGGCGCGGGCTTTTTCCTGCACTGCGAACTGTGCATCCGTGCTTAAGACCGCGGGTAGTGTTGCGCTGCCGTAGCTCAAAATAAACAGCACGCCGATGAGCACGAAGAACGCGCCCGAGACAATGGACAAGGTATTCGTGCGCACGGGGCCGAGGACCACCTCGCGCCCGCGCAGCCAGGACCACGAGCCCACATCGAGGCGCTCCCACAGCGCAGCCAGCACAAAGAGCGGTGCAGCCATGCCCGCAGCATAAGCCACCATAATGAGTCCGCCGTAGAGCGCGCTGCCCGACGCTGCGGCCGTGGTGAGAACAGCACCTAGGAGCGGGCCCGCGCAAAAGCCGGCGAAGCCATAAACCGCGCCGAGCAGAAATACCTTGCCCCGCGCCTTACCGGACAGGGCATCCATGCCGGGGATGCGGAAGCCGCCACCTAGGGCGGTAAAGATTCCCAGCGCGATGATGATCCACCCCGCCACCGTGATGACCTGGCTGCGGTATTGCGCAAGCAGGGCGGCCAGGCCCATGCCGATGGGCACGAGCGTGGTGCACAGGCCCAAAAAGAAGACCATGGTCTTGAATAGCAGCTGGCGCTGTGACTCAAAGGCATAGGCAAAGAAGGCTGGCACCAACAGCGCTGAACAGGGGCTGATCAAAGTCAGCACACCGGCGATGACGGCGCCAAAAATTCCGATGCTCATACGCTCACCCCTACTGCATAACCGCCCAAGAATGCGGTCAAGATAACCAGTGCGATGAAGACCCACACGATAAGCGGTGGTTTAGGCATTGGCCGCCTTTCCCAGCTGTTCCTGGATGACCTGCTCAAATACCTCTAGGGGCTGCGCACCACTGACGAACTGATCTCCCACCACGAAGGCCGGGGTACCCGTAATACCAATCTGGGACGCATAGCTGGTGGCTGTCTCGATGACCTCGGTGTAGGTGTCATCCGTGGCCTGCTGGCGGAACTTCTCCAAGTCCGCAACGCCGGCCTTCTTGGCAAACTTCATGAAGTCCTCGATGCCGAATTCTGGGTGGCCGCTGATGTCCTTGCTGGCGGTGTAGAGCTCGTGCTTGAACTCCTGGAACTTGCCCTGTGCTGCGGCCGCGCGCCCGGCCTTGGCAGCTTCGACGGCGGCGGGGCCGTTCACGGGGAAGTCATTCCATTCGATGCGCACCAGGCCCTTTTCCACGTACTTTTTAAGGATATCCGGCTCGGTGACATTAGCGTGGCGGGAGCAGAACGGGCACTCGAAATCGGAGAATTCCGAAATCACCACGGGCGCATCCACCGCGCCCACGGCGAAAGGATCGTCCTCTTTCTTGCGGTGCACGACTGTGATATCCCCGGTCTTGATATCGCCGCCGGGGCCGAAAATCATCGGGTCACCCTTGCCGTCGGCGAATTTCGTGCCGGGTGTGGCCTTGTCAGCGTCCTTCGTTAGGTCTTCGGTGGGTGCCGTGCTCGTCGCGGTCTCCTGCGCTGCGTGAGTACCTTCGTCGTTGGAAGAAGCACGTTCCGCCAGCAGGAAACCAATGATGATGGCCAGAATTACAATGATTACTAACAATCCCCACGCCACGGGGCTGATGGTGGATAGCGCTGATTTCTTCGAATCATTGGTGGGACGAGAGGATGAACTAGGCATGCGATTACCTTAACGCGTCTGGGCTCGTTTGGGTGATGGTGGCTCCTGATACAGGGCGAGGGACGCTTAGGCGCGTACCGATCGATCAAATAAGGTCCGAAAACCTCCGGTATCTGAGCCCTTATTTGATCGATCGGTACCTCGGGCTTAGCTCTCTTGGGCGGCGGCGAGGAGATAACGGCCATAGCCGGACTTCAGGAGGGGCTCGGCCAGCTCGGTGAGTGCGGCGGCATCGATGAAGCCTTCCTCGAAGGCAGCAACCTCCGGCGAACCAATGACGGTGCCGGTGCGTTTTTGCATCACCTCGACGTAGGACGAGGCCTCACTCATGGAGTCCACCGTGCCGGTATCCAACCAGACGTCACCGCGCTGCATGCGCTTGACGCGCAGCTGCCCGCGGCGCAGGTATTCCTCGTTGACGGCGGTGATCTCTAACTCCCCGCGCGCGCTGGGCTGGATGGATTTGGCAATCTCCACCACCGAATTGTCGTAGAAATACAAGCCCACCACGGCGTGGTTAGACTTGGGTGCATCGGGCTTTTCCTCGATGGACAGGGCCTGGCCGGAGGAGTCAAAGTCGACAACGCCGTAGCGCTGCGGATCGGAAACCTCGTAGGCAAAGATGATGCCGCCGCCTGGGCGGCTGCACTCATTCAGTGCCGTGGAGAAGCCGTGTCCGTCAAAAATATTGTCGCCCAAGACGAGGGCCACATCATCCTCAGCGATGAAGTCTTCCGCGATGAGGAAGGCCTGCGCCAAACCTTCGGGCCGGGGTTGGACCGCATAGTGCAGCATGAGGCCGAGCTGCGAGCCATCGCCGAGCAGGCGCTGGAAGGCTGCCTGATCTTCCGGGGTGGTGATGATGAGGATCTCGCGTATGCCGGTCTGGATCAGGGTGGTCAGGGGATAGTAGACCATCGGCTTGTCATAGATGGGCATGAGCTGCTTCGAGATGCCCTTGGTAATGGGGTAGAGGCGGGTCCCAGAGCCGCCTGCGAGAATGATGCCCTTCATGGGCTTCAAGCTTAACGGAGGGGTCCCGCGCCGGGGCGCGACGGCGCGGGCTGGCGAACATAACACTTAACTTCCCACATAACATAACACCTGGGAAGTTAAGTGTTATGTTGAGTGTTATGCCGGGTAAAGCCCCAGGTAGAGCGCCAAAGCGGCCCGCCAGTTCATGGGTTTAAAGCCGGTGGCTTCAATCTTGGACAGGTCGAAGGTGGACTCCTTCGGGCGGGGGGCTTCGGGCCCGGCGATCTCGCGGTACTGCTCGGTGCTGACCGGCGCGACATTGGCGGGATCCTGGCCCACGCCGGTGAAAACGGCCATGGCAATCTCATCGCGGCCCACCACATCGCCCGAGTTGGAGATGTTGTACACGCCGTACTCGGCTTCAGTCTTGAGCAGGTGGATGATGCCCTTGGCCAGGTCCTCGGCGAAGGTGGGGCGCCCGCGCTGATCATGAATGACGGAGGGCTTGACGCCCTTATTCGCCAACGAGCGCATGGTGGCCATGAAGTTGGCGCCATCGCCGAAGACCCACGAGGTGCGGATGACGTAATGGCGCGGTGCGGTTTGCGCGGCGGTATCGCCCGCGGCTTTCGACGCCCCATAGGCCGAGAGCGGGGAAGGCACTTCCTCCTCGGAGTGGACCTCGTGAGAGCCATCAAAGATATAATCGCTGGATACGTGTACCAAGGTCAGGTTATTCTCCGCCGCAATGCGCGCGAGCTTCGCCGGGGCGGAAGCGTTGACCGCCCAAGCTGCGGCGCGATCGTCCTCCGCACCGTTGACATCGTTATAAGCCGCGCAGTTGATGATGGCTGAGTATTGCTTCCACGGGCGGGCAGGCGGGTTAGTGATATCGAATTCTTCGTGTCCACAGAACTCCACCGCGCCCAAGCCAGCGGAGGGCAGGAACTTCTTTAATGCGCGGCCCAGTTGCCCGTTGGCCCCGGTGACCAGGATGCGGCGAGGGGGCATGGGGGAGACGTCGGCAAGCGCGGGGTGCCCCTTGTCCTTGTCGGAGATCTCCGTTGGTTCCAGCGGCCAGTCCACCATGTCCAGGTTGACGCAGGTGTACTCCGCGTCCGGGGACCAATGGTCATTGACCAGGTAGGAGTAGGCGCAGGCCTCCAGAGCCTGGAAACCATTAGCCACGCCCCGCGGCACGAAGACGGCCACGTCCTCGCGCAGCTCGTGGGTTACCAGTTGGCCAAAGGTAGATGAGCCCTCACGCAGATCGCACCACGCGCCGAAGGCCCGGCCGGAGGCTACGGAGACGAGCTTGTTCCAGGGCTCCGCGTGCAACCCGCGCGTAACCCCCTTCTCCGCATTGAAGGAGACGTTGTTCTGCACCGGCTGGAAGTCCGGTAGCCCGGCCGCCACCATCTTCTCGCGCTGCCAGTTCTCCTTGAACCAGCCGCGGTTATCGCCGTGGACGTCGAGCTCCACAATGAGCAGGCCCTCAATGGCCGTTGACTGCACCTTCATGGTTTCTTTACTGTCCTTGCTTTGCGTAGTTGGCTTCGACTTCTTCCTTGCCTGGGCGCCACCAGTCCTCGTGTGCGCGGTACCACTCAATAGTGGCGGCCAGGCCCTCCCGCAGATCTGTGTAGCGCGGGGTCCAGCCCAGCTCGCGGCGCAGCTTGCTGGCATCCATGGCGTAGCGCTGGTCATGGCCCGGGCGGTCCGCCACGTGCTCAAAGCGCGCCCGGCCATTATCCGTCGCCCCCATGAGCTCACAAATCATCTCGATGACCTGGCGGTTGTTCGTATCCTCCTGGTCGGCGCCGATGTTATAGGTCTCCCCGATGCGCCCGCGGTCCAGGATGGCGAGCACCGCCTCGTTGTGATCATCCACGTGGATCCAATCCCGCACCTGCTCGCCGGTGCCATAAAGCTTGGCTGGCTGACCTAGAAGCAGGTTGGTGATTTGTCGCGGGATGAACTTCTCAATGTGCTGATACGGGCCATAATTATTGGAGCAATTAGACATGGTTGCCCGCAGCCCAAAGCTGCGCACCCACGCACGCACCAGGTGATCGGAGCCGGCCTTCGTGGCCGAATAGGGCGAAGAGGGGTTATAGGGAGTCTCCTCGGTGAAGTAGGTATCGGCGCCAATGTCCAAATCACCAAAAACCTCATCGGTGGAGACGTGGTGGAGGCGCACATCGTGGCGGCGGCAGGCCTCCAGCAGCACGAAGGTGCCCATGATGTTGGTGTGGAGGAAGGGCGAAGGATCCCGCAAAGAGTTGTCATTGTGGGATTCCGCTGCGAAGTGCACCACGGTATCCGCCTGGGACACGAGCTTGTCGACGACCCCCTCATCCGCCACGTCCCCTACCACGAGCTCGGCGTCCACGCCGTCGAGATTGGCGCGATTGCCCGCGTAGGTGAGCTTATCTAGGACGGTGATCTCCACCTCCGGGCGCTGCTGGGCCACGAGCCGCACGAAGTTTGCACCAATAAAGCCGGCGCCGCCGGTAACAAGCAGTCTGCGCATGGTCTCCCAGTTTAGAGCATGCAGTGCTCATGGTACTGCCGGGATGAAGCGGCCGATTTTTATAGCGGGAAGCGCGGCAGCTCCGGCTTATCCAACCACTGGGCTAGGAGCTGGTCGACGTCACCCGGGTTCTCCGCTGCCTCGCGCATGCGGCTGATGAGATCCTCCGGGGTCACCACCGAGTGCTGCGCTGCGGTGAGGTACTCCCGCACCGTGCGGAAGAAGGCCTCATCACCCACGAGGCGGCGCAGTGCGTGGACGGTCAGCGCACCGCGCTTGTAGACGCGGTCATCGAACATATCGCGCGTACCAGGATCGCTGAGCAGGATGTCCTGCTTCTTGCGGGCCAGCACCTGATAATGCGAGCGCGCTGATTCATGTGCCGGGCGGCCATGCGCGTGCTCAAACCACAGCCACTCGCAGTAGCAGGCGAAACCTTCGTTGAGCCAGATATCCTTCCACTCCATCAGGCCCACGGAGTTGCCGAACCACTGGTGGGAGAGCTCGTGCGCGATGAGCCGCTCGAAGACGTGATCCCCCTTGACGTGGTTGGAGCCAAAGATAGACAGGCCCTGGGCTTCGAGCGGGATTTCCAGCTCATCATCGGTGATGACTACCTGGTAATCGGCGAAGGGGTAGTGGCCAAAGAGCGTGGAATAGAAATCCAGCATCTCCTGCTGCTGGGCGAATTCCTCGAGCACTACGTGCTTGAGGCGGGCCGGTGCCCACGCGCGGACGTTGGCCCCAAGTGAGATCTCGATGTACTCACCAACTTGGACCGTGGCGAGGTAGGTGGCCATGGGGTGCTTGACGCGGTAGTGCCAGCGCGTCATGGAACCACCCGCGCTACGGCGGGAGACCAGCTTGCCGTTGGAGATGACCACGAAAGGATCGTCGGCGGTAATGCGAATATCGTAGGTGGCCTTTGCGGACGGGGTGTCATCGCACGGGAACCAGCTGGGCGCGCCATTGGGCTGGCTAGCTACCAAAGAGCCGGAATCCGTCTCCTCCCAGCCGATCTCACCCCATGGCGTGCGCAGCGGGCGGGGTGATCCGCCATAGCGAATCAGCAGTTCAAACTCTTGGCCTTCTGCGATTGTGTCGGCGAAGTTCAAGCGCAGCTTCCCGCCGGATAGGCGGAACTTGGCTACGCGCGGTGCATGCTTTGCCGTGATGCGGCGGGCCACCATGGCGCCGCCGAGGTCGAGGGTGAGCCTGTCCAAGTCCTCCAATGCGCGAATATGAAGCACAGCTTCGCCTTGGAGCATGTTGGGCTCCACGCGGTAGGCCAGGTCCAAGTCATAGTGGGTGATTTCGAAGCCGAGGTTGAAATCCACCCCGGTATAGCTATCCCGAGTAGGTGCGGCGTGGCCGCGGGCGGACGAGATATGCGAAAGGGCGGTAGAAAGCAGCTTCATAATGCCGCTATCCTACCGCCCTGTTTGACTTATCCGAAGCCAGGGGAGCAGGCATGCCGAACCACGACATGCTTAGCTCACTGTTTAGGAGTTGAAGGCTTCCTCAAAGGTAGGCCAGGACTTCACCAGGTCCTCGCGCCAGCCCGGCCAGGAGTGCGTGCCCACATTGCGGAGGTTGTAAGTTGCCGGAATGTTCTGCTTATCCAGCTTTGCCTTGAGCATGTGGGTGCAGTGGTTAACTGCCGCCTCGATGACGCCGCCTTCCACCTGCAGCTGCGCCGAGCCCAGGTAGGCCGTCAACGGGCTGTAACCCTTGTTGATGTAGTAGGACGGGGTATCCTGCTCACCGGCGAAGCCCGATGCGGAGGAGATGTACAGCTTGGTGCCGCGCAGCTTCTCGGAGTTCATCAGGGCGTCGTTGTAGCGGTTGTAGGCAGAGCCCATCGGTCCCCACATCTGCTCCGGCTGGCCGCCACCGCGGTTCACAGTGAGGCGCAGGAACTCGTACTCGGTGGGGTAGGCGGTCGCAGCACAGCCGGCGAAGGAACCAACTGCGTCATAGAAGCCTTGGTTGTGCTGAGCAAACAGCAATGACGACGTCGCGGACATGGACATGCCGGCGATGGCGCGCTTGTTGCTTGCGTTCAGACGCTCCTCCAGCGGGCCAGGCAGCTCCTTGGTCAGGAAGGTCTCCCACTTCTGCGGGCCCTTGAGGTACTTGCCGTTGGGATCCTCCAGCCAGTCGGTGTAGTAGGAGAAGGCACCTGCCTGCGGAACCACCACGTTGACGTCCTTCTCAGCGTAGAAGTCCACGACATCCGACATGTACAACCAGTCGGAATCCTGCTCGGCGGAACCAGCGCCGTTGAGCAGGTAGACCGTCGGGCGGTCCGGGTTCTTAGCCGGGATGACAGCCAGCGGAATGGCGCGGCCGTTCATCGCCGGCGAGGTAGCCTCCAGCTTGAGAACGCGGGCGTCATCCTTGTAGTGCTCATACCACTTTTGGCTCTCCACCTCCGGGGTGACCTGCAGGTCCGAGATAGTGGATAGGGCAGTGTCACCCGCAACCTGCTGCGGGGTGATGGTGGCAGCACCGGCAACGGGGCTGACCAGCGCGGCGGCGCTGAGCGCGCCGGCGGCGAGGAGAGAGCTAAGACGCTTCATAACGTTCCTTATTCAATAATTGGTACGGCGAATAGAGCTTAGTGCTCGGTCGCCTCAGTATCTACTGGCAGGGAATCAGCGGGGGCGTCGTTGTTCGCCTCTGCCTCATCCAATTTCGCATCCTGACTATCGGCCTCGGCCTTCATTTCGTTAGCGCTCGTGTCCTCATCTGCGGCATAAGTTGCCGCTTCAGGTGCGGAGGGGTTCTCAGGAAGACCGAAGGCGCGTGCAAAGGTTGGCCACGAGGAGTTGACGTCGTCGTACCAGCCCGGCCAAGAGTGGGTACCGGTGTTGCGCATGTTGAATACAGCGTCGACACCTTCGCGCTCCATCTTTGCCTTCAGGTCATGCGTGCAGGCGTTCATGGCTGCCTCGATGACGCCGCCCTCAACCACGAGGGTGGAGGAGGACTTGAACGCCTGGGACGAGCCCAAGGCGTCAATCTTGGACGAGCCCAAGTCAGTTGCTCCAGCCAAACCGGAGTTGGCGGAAACGTAGACCTTGGAATTGCCCATGTTGTTCTTCGTGGCGTTAATGAGGCCATCGTTGTAGCGGTTGTAATCGCCGCCCTTCGCACCCCACATCTGCTCGGTGCTTCCGCCACCGCGGTTCACCGTGAGCTGCGCGTAGAAGTTTGGCAGCGGAGTCGAGGTAGCAGCGCAACCGGAGTAGGAGCCGATGGCATCGTAGAAGTTCGGGTTGTGCTGCGCCAGCACCAGCGAGGAGGTAGCAGACATGGACATGCCGGCGATGCCGCGCTTGCCGTTGCCGTTAATGCGATCCTCCAGCGGTCCCGGCAGCTCCTTGGTCAGGAAGGTCTCCCATTTCTGTGGGCCCTTGAGGTAGTCGCGGTCCGGGGTAGTCAGCCAGTCGGTGTAGTAGGAGAAAGCACCCGCCTGCGGGATGACGACGTTCACGTTGCGGTTGGCGTAGTAGTGAACGAGATCCTGAGTCTTCTCCGTATTCGGATCGAGATCCTTGGCCACGGTGGAAGTAATCCAGTCCATGCCCTGCTCGGCGCCGCCGGCACCGTTGAGCAAGTAGAGGGTGGGGCGGGAGGCGTCAAAGGTGCCGTCCGGGGTGATCACTGCAAGGGGGACGTCGCGGCCCATAGCGGGCGCGGTGGCCTTGATGCCCCTCACCTTATGGCGATAATCCCAGTACTTGAAGACATAGCCCATCCACTTTTTGTCATCCGGGATGTTCTTGATATCGACGTTCTTAAAGGAGACTTTCTTGTCGAAGGAAGCCTCAAACTGCTCACGGGACGGCGTCGGGTTGCCGGCTTTGTCCTTAGGCAGGTACTCCTCGAGCTCGTCGTAAAGGTCGATATCGGAAATCTGGGATTTTTCAGCGTTACCGCGGATTTCATCCGGGTCAATGTCGGATGCGCTGGCGATAGGGGATACAACGGCGCCGAGGGCTAAGGCTGATGCCGCTGCCAGCGTCGTGAGAGAGCGCGCAATCTTCATGGAATCTCGCTTTCTTGATGATGAGCGGAAGTGTAGGGGCAAGTTTAAAAGATGCTCCGGACAAACCACCCTTGAAATGGGCAAAAGTACTGATAGACGGGCAATTCAGTACCCCCGAAGATAAGGGTAGCGTGATTAAACATACCAAGTTATTAGAGTGAATGGTGGTATTGAAGTTGAAACCGTGTCATAATCTTTCCGCGCCTATTCCTGGGTTATGTAACGCAACGACAGTCTCGTTCGTTAGTGGAGCTAGGTACCGAGACCGCCTCCGGCGGCTGCCTGCATCGCTGTGACCTCGCGGGAGGGGTGCCGCGTAAAGTCGCGCACGCCGCTCAAATACCAACAGAAAGAAGAAGAATGAACTTTTTTGACACCATCCTCGTTTCCATCAACCAGGTGCTGGGCCAGATCGCTCACTTCGGCTCCTCCACGTCCTCGAAGGCTGCCCTGGACTGGGGTCTGTTCTAAGAAATCTGCAGGGGGTAGTGCCCCGCTTTCCTTCCCCTAATCCCCTTCATTGGGGGTTGGGGGTTTATTTGTGCCAGTTTGCATTCCGCGCGTTAGGCCTGCATCGGGACGGCTATGAACGTCTGGTGGATACATGCTCGGGGGTGGTGGGACAGCGAGCCTAAAGTTACGTATCCTATAGAGCGTGACTAATGAACATTTTGACGTTGTAGTACTCGGCGCGGGCCCCGGCGGCTACGTGTCCGCCATCCGCGCTGCCCAGCTGGGCAAGAAGGTTGCCGTTATTGAGAAGCAGTACTGGGGCGGTGTCTGCCTCAACGTGGGCTGCATCCCGTCCAAGGCTCTTCTTAAGAACGCTGAGGTTGCACACACCTTCAACCATGAGGCAAAGGCCTTTGGTATTTCCGGCGATGTTTCTTTCGACTTCGGTGTTGCGCACAAGCGCTCCCGCAAGGTTTCGGAGGGCATCGTCAAGGGTGTGCACTACCTGATGAAGAAGAACAAGATTACGGAGATCAATGGTCTCGGCTCCTTCAAGGACGCCAAGACCATCGAGATTACCGAGGGCGATGACAAGGGTAAGACCGTTACCTTTGATAACTGCATTATCGCCACCGGCTCCGTTGTCCGTTCCCTTCCGGGCGTGGAAATCGGCGGCAACATCGTGTCCTACGAGGAGCAGATCCTTAACGATGATGCCCCGGATTCCATGGTGATCGTTGGCGCAGGCGCCATCGGTATGGAGTTTGCTTACGTTCTGGCCAACTACGGCGTGGACGTGACCATCGTGGAGTTTATGGACCGCGTCCTGCCAAACGAGGATAAGGATGTTTCCAAGGCTATTGCCAAGGAATACAAGAAGCTTGGAGTGAAGCTCCTGACCGGTTACAAGACCACCGCCATCAAGGACAACGGCGACAATGTCACCGTTGAGGTCGAGTCCAAGGACGGCTCCAAGACCGATACGCTGACCGTGGACCGCTGCATGGTCTCCATCGGCTTTGCCCCGCGCACCGAGGGCTACGGCCTGGAGAACACCGGTGTCGAGCTCACCGAGCGCGGCGCCATCGCTATCGATGATTACATGCGCACCAACGTTGAGGGCATTTACGCCATCGGTGACGTCACCGCGAAGCTGCAGCTTGCACACGTGGCTGAGGCGCAGGGTGTCGTGGCCGCTGAGGTCATCGCCGGCGCTGAGACCCAGCTGCTGGGTGACTACATGAATATGCCGCGCGCTACCTTCTGCAACCCGCAGGTTGCCTCCTTCGGTTACACCGAGGAGCAGGCTCGTGAGAAGTTCGCTGACCGCGACATCAAGGTTGCTACCTTCCCGTTCTCCGCTAACGGTAAGGCAGCTGGTCTGAACGAGACCGCGGGCTTCGTCAAGCTCGTCGCTGACAGCGAGTTCGGTGAGCTCATCGGTGGCCACATGGTGGGCTCCAACGTTTCCGAGCTGCTGCCGGAGCTGACCCTAGCGCAGCGCTTTGATCTCACCGCTGAGGAGATCGGACGTAACGTTCACACACACCCGACTCTGTCTGAGGCTATGAAGGAAGCAGCCGAGGGTATCGGCGGCCACATGATCAACCTCTAAGGTCACGGCAAGAAGCCAAAACAAGAACTCTCCCCCTCAAACCCAGAAAGGGTTTGAGGGGGAGAGTTGGTTTTAGCGCCGTAGCGCGCCTGCCTTTAGCCGAAGAGCTTGGAGGACAGAACGAACGGTGCATTAACGATGGTTACGAGAAGGCCCTGAATCTGGCCAAGGAAACCGTTAGCAAAGCTGCTCATGATAGTGATCCTTTCGATAGGGGATATCGGTCATGTTCCATTATAAGAAATTCGACCCTGAAAAATCTATGTATTTTGATAGGCAAAATCATGAGAAAGCTTTTTAAGGTCAATGTATATGGGCTGGCGGAAGCTTAAATGTCCAGTTCAAGATGTATAACAGGATTCCTGGGGGCGGATCTGTCCCCGGAAAAATTCATCCCGACTCTGGAGAGCGCTCCCCATAAAAGACAATAAAACGTTATTTGTGGTGTAAAAGCGTTCCTTTTGGCTAGTCCCTACTGCACGTGTCGCGAGATCTGGTTAGTACGGCGCAACCGCGGAGCGGTGGGCATCAATGACTAACTGCTCGTTGATAGCGGGGAAAGCTCGCTGCGAACAGTTCTGGCGCGGGCAGGTGCGGCAGCCAGCGCCAATCGGGGTCGCGGAAGAAAGGGCATCGAGGTTCAGGCCCTGGGCGTAGACAGTGCGGTTGGCGTGGCGGGCCTCGCAGCCCAAGCCGATGGAGAAGAGCTTGTTGGTATCCCCGAAACGGCCTTGCGGGTAGCTCACCGTGCGCGAAACCCAGAGGTAATTGCGCCCATCCGGCATCTGTGCCAGCTGGCGGGAAATGGTGTTGGGGCGTGAGAAGGACTCGTAGACATTCCACAGCGGGCAGGTGCCGCCGGAGTTGGAAAAGTGCACGCCCGTGGCTGATTGGCGCTTGGACATGTTGCCGGCGCGGTCCACCCGTACAAAGGTAAAGGGGATGCCGCGCTTGTTGGGTCGCTGCAGCGTGGAAAGGCGGGAGGCAATGGTTTCATAGCCCACGCCGAAAACATTGCAGAGGTACTCCACGTCATACCCGGATTGCTCGGCCTCACTATGGATGAGGTTGTAGGGCAAAAGGATGGCTGCAGCGTAGTAGTTGGCGATTCCCCGCTTGGCCAAGTTGATCGAGGCATCCGAGGTGAAGGGTTCTTCGTCCACGAGGTGGCTAATAAGCTCACCCGCTTCCAGGAACCCCAGCTCCGCCGCCATGCGGAAGGCGCGCTGGCCCACGCTCAGGCGGCTGGCTAGGCGAAGGGTGCCGGTGTTCTTGTCAAAGCGGTGCAGTGTGCCATCCATGCGATCGGTGGTGAGAATCTCCACGCCGTGCTGGGATGTGAGCCTGTCATTTAGAGCCTGCTCGATATCGCGGATGTGGAAGGGGGTGACGCCGAGCTCCGCGGCAATTCCCTCCGCATGAATATCCAATTCATCGAGGTAATTCTGCCGGGCATAGAAGAAGTCCCGCACCTCGTCGTGGGGCATGGATAGCGCCTGGCTGCCATCCGAGCGGCGGGTGTCGGTGGCAAGCGAAAGCTTGTCGCGAATGTTGCGGTAGCGACGGTGGATATCCACGAGCGTGCGGGCAACGGTGGGGTGGTTATAAACCAACTCGGACAATTCCTGAAGCTCCACGGGGGAGGGGCAGATTTCCTGGTCTTGTACGACATCCTGGATTTCTGCCAGCAGGCGTGAGTCATCATCGCGGGAGAAGAACGTGGCATCAACGCCAAATGCTTCAGTGATTTTCAGCAAGACCGGGACGGTAAGCGGGCGCACGTCATGCTCAATCTGGTTGACGTAGCTCGCTGAAAGTCCCAGCGTAGCGGCGAGGGAGGCTTGGCTGAGATCACGTTCGCGGCGCAGCTGGCGCAGGCGCGAACCCACGTATGTCTTGCTCATGTGAGCTAGGTTACCTAGTGCCTTTCACTCATAACAATATTTTTGCAAGGAATGTGTGAAGTATTTTAACTCCGCTGCGAAGTGGGGGTGTTGGCAAGGTGCTGGGCGGGAAATGAAAGGCGGATACCAAGCGAAAGTTTGACACCTAAAGGGGTAGGGTCGTCACTCACGCCACACCCTGTGACAAAAGTCTCATCCGCGAAATGTTTTCGCAAGGTCAATATTGCGTAAAGGGAAGTGATCAAGGTAGAGCGGCAAAAGGGGTGGGGCACTTAAGGCAACCCTTGCCTTATCTCAAATCTTTCGGCGGGCTGTAGGAGGGGCAAGAGGCCTGCAAAGCAAAGAGATAACTAGTGGTCAGCGTGAAGTTCTGCGTAAGGTAAGGACGACTATGGAGGTGTCATGTCTGTAAAAAATCCTGACCGTGAAGCTCTCGCTCACGGCCGCATTACTAATGAAACGATTCGTCCTAAGCCGGGAATTCCGTCCTGGGCTTTGAAACTGACGATGGCAATTACCGGTCTGTTCTTCGCACTCTTCGTTGTGGGACACATGGCCGGCAACTTGAAGCTTTACCTGCCGGCTCATGACGGCCAGGAAGCCCTCGATGCCTACGGTGCATTCCTGCGCAGCATGGGTGATCCGCTGATTCCGAGCGGCCACCTTCTGTGGATCATCCGCATCGTTTTGCTGGCGTGCGTGATCGCCCACATTTACGGTGCCTTCGCGCTGACCGCTCGCTCCAAGGCATCCCGCGGTAAGTTCAAGCGCACCAACCTGATGGGCGGCATGGATTCCTTCGCGACGAAGACCATGCTGGTGACCGGCGTCGTGCTGCTCCTGTTCATCGTCTTCCACATCCTGGATCTGACGATGGGTGTTCAGCCGATCGCTCCGGAGGCTTTCGCTCATGGTGCCGTGAAGGCCAACATGATCGCTACCTTCTCCCGCTGGCCGGTGACCATCATTTACATCGTCGCCATGCTCTGCCTCTTCCTGCACCTGACCCACGGCATCCGCCTTGCGGCTTCCGACCTGGGTATTACCGGTGCTAAGTGGCGCGAGGTATTTGTCATCCTGGCGTACGTTGTCCCGGCCGTCGTGTGCCTGGCAAACATCGTCATGCCGTTGTCCGTCGCCCTGGGCTGGGTCAGCTAAAGGAGTTTTGAACCCATGACTAACGCGAATCCTGTGTCGAACGCGAACACTGAACTCAAGCGCGAGCACCCGAACTTCTCGCACCCGCAGTCCGTCGTCCCGGGCGTTAAGCCGGGCCGCATTCTGGAGTCCCACGAGCCGCACGGCGTCCCGATGAAAGACATGTGGAGCTACCAGAAGGACCACATGGAGCTGGTCTCCCCGCTGAACCGCCGCAAGTTTGAAATCATCGTTGTCGGCACCGGTCTGGCTGCTGGTTCCGCTGCGGCTGCCCTTGGCGAGCTGGGCTACAAGGTAAAGGTCTTCACCTACCACGACTCCCCGCGCCGTGCGCACTCCATTGCTGCGCAGGGTGGTGTGAACTCCTCCCGCCACAAGAAGGTGGATAACGACTCCGCTTACCGCCACACCAAGGACACCGTCAAGGGTGGCGACTACCGCTGCCGCGAGTCCGACTGCTGGCGCTTGGCTTATGAGTCCATCCGCGTCATCGACCACATGAACGCCATCGGTGCTCCGTTCGCTCGCGAGTACGGCGGCACCCTGGCTACCCGTTCCTTCGGTGGCGTGCAGGTCTCCCGCACCTACTACACCCGTGGCCAAACAGGCCAGCAGCTGCAGCTGTCCACCACGTCTGCGCTCTACCGCCAGATTGGCCTGGGCAACGTGGAGCTCTTCGCTCACCACGACCTGCAGGACATCATCACCTACACCGACGGTGGCAAGAAGCGCGCCGGCGGCATCGTGACCCGTAACCTCATCACCGGCGAGCTGAAGGCCTTCACCGGCCACGCAGTTATCCTCGGTACCGGTGGCTACGGCAACGTCTACCACATGTCCACGCTGGCTAAGAACTCGAACGCTGGCGCCATGATGCGTGCGTACGAGAACGGTGCTTACCTGGCTTCCCCGGCATTCATCCAGTTCCACCCGACTGGCCTGCCGGTGAACTCCGAGTGGCAGTCCAAGACCATCCTCATGTCCGAGTCACTGCGTAATGACGGCCGCATCTGGTCTCCGATCAAGGAGAAGGATGACCGCCCTGCCAACGAGATTCCGGAAGAGGAGCGCGACTACTTCCTGGAGCGCCGCTACCCGGCCTTCGGTAACCTCGTCCCTCGTGACGTGGCGTCCCGTGCCATCTCCCAGCAGATCAACAAGGGCCTGGGTGTTGGTCCGCTGCACAACTCCGTGTACCTGGACTTCCGCGACGCCATCGAGCGTCTGGGTAAGGACAAGATTCGTGAGCGTTACTCCAACCTCATCGAAATGTACGAAGAGGCCATTGGTGAATCCGCTTATGAGACCCCGATGCGTATCGCCCCGACCTGCCACTTCACCATGGGTGGCCTGTGGACGGACTTCAATGAGATGACCGCCATCGACGGTCTCTTCGCCTCCGGTGAGTGCTCCTGGACCTACCACGGCGCCAACCGTCTGGGTGCGAACTCCCTGCTGTCCGCTTCCGTTGATGGCTGGTTCACCCTGCCGTTCACCATCCCGAACTACCTGGCACACCACCTGGGTGAGGCCAAGCTGGCTGAGGACTCTGCTGAGGCCAACGAGACTGTCGCTCGCGCTCAGGCTCGCATCGACCGCCTCATGTCCATCCAGGGTGCGGACCCGCACGGTCCGGCGTACTACCACCGCCAGCTGGGTGACATCCTCTACTGGGGTTGCGGCGTATCCCGTAACGTCGAGGACCTCAAGGTTGCCATCGAGAAGGTCCGCGAACTGCGCAAGGACTTCTGGGCTAACGTCCGCATCACTGGTGAGGCCAACGACATGAACCAGGTCCTCGAGTATGGTCTGCGCGTTGCTGATTACATCGACCTGGGTGAGCTCATGTGTATTGACGCCCTTGACCGCGACGAGTCCTGTGGTGCTCACTTCCGCGAGGACCACCTCTCCGAGGACGGCGAGGCCGAGCGTGATGACGAGAACTGGTGCTTTGTTTCCGCATGGGAGCCGGGCGCTGCTGAGGGCGAGTTCATCCGCCACGCTGAGCCGCTGTACTTTGATTCGATCCCGCTGATGACAAGGAACTACAAGTAATGAAACTGACACTTGAGATCTGGCGTCAAGCCGGACCGACGCAAGAAGGCAAGTTCGAGACCGTGCAGGTTGACGACGCCGCCGAGCAGATGTCCATCCTGGAGTTGCTCGACCACGTCAACGACCGCCTCATTGAGGAAGGCACCGAGCCTTTCGCATTCGCTTCTGACTGCCGTGAGGGCATCTGCGGTACCTGCGGCCTCCTGGTCAACGGCCGCCCGCATGGCCCGGGCCAGAACACCCCGGCCTGCCAGCAGCGCCTGTTCCAGTTCAAGGATGGTGACACCATCAAGCTGGAGCCTTTCCGCTCCGCTGCCTACCCGGTTATCAAGGACATGATCGTGGACCGCGCCAAGCTGGACCACGTCATGGAGCAGGGCGGCTACGTGTCCATGGATGCGGGTACCGCTCCGGATGCTGACACCCTGCACGTTAACCACGAGACCTCCGAGTACGCCCTGGATCACGCTGCCTGCATCGGCTGCGGTGCCTGCGTGGCATCCTGCCCCAACGGTGCTGCTCACCTGTTTACCGGTGCCAAGCTGGTTCACCTCTCCCTCATGCCGCTGGGCAAGGAAGAGCGTGGCCGCCGCGCACGCAACATGGTGGACGATCTGGAGCAGAACTTCGGCCACTGCTCGCTCTACGGCGAGTGTGCCGACGTTTGCCCGGCTGGTGTGCCGCTGACCGCGGTTTCTGCGGTTACCCGCGAACGTGCACGTGCTGCTTTCCGCGGCAAGGACGACTAAGCTATAGTCATTCACAGGATTAACAGGAACGAGAGAAAGTTTCAGCCATGAGCGACCTCAACCCGGCAGTTGCTGATCACCACAGCGAGACCTACCCGGAGTTCTCCGGTAAGATTCAGGACTCCTACATCGAGGGATATGACCCCGTTTCTTACGGCGCACCGCACTCTTCTTTGCTGCGCACCTCCACCTGGGTGGGCATGGGTCTGACTCTCTCGATCCTGCCGCCGCTGGGCATCCTGATCTGGGGCCTCGGCACCTGGCTCTACCCGGACGGCACCGCGGGTGCTGATTACCAGATCAACCTGATCGTGGGCGCCATCGCCAGCGTCGTCGTAGCCATCCTGGCTATCGTCGCCGTCAAGTATGGCCGCCGCTACTACCGCCAGTACCGCAAGGAAACCGGCCGCATCAACTAGGCACCTCCTAGGCCGTTGAACGCCTGAGTTTCTGTACTGACACCACAACAACCCCCACTTCCACACAAACACATGGGAGACCATGTGAGGAGGTGGGGGTTGTTGGTGTTTGAGGGGTGGGGTAGAGGGAGCACAGCGAAGCACAACGGGGAGTGGATGACTGAGGCGCCGGCGCTTGGCGACGCCTCCCGCCTCCCGCCACAATGAGAGGGAGGGAAGTGCTCAGAATGACGTCTTTAGGTCACTTGGTGTTTGCCTAATAGTTCTCCACTGCGTACATCACCACGCTTTGATAGAGTTCCCCGTCCACAGGCAGCGACCTTTCCATGAACTCTGTACGCACGACCTCGAAAACATTTGAGCTCCCGCGCGAGATAAGTGCATCATCTAACACTTGTGCAAATTGATCCTCAACTTGTGAGTTGCCCGCGTGAATCAACATCACGTCAAGCAGCTCCTGGATACGACGATCCACGGGCGATTCATCGGGGACAATCTCGGCGCCACTAGCAAGTCCATTTTCCGGAAGCGCAATACCGTCCGCCTTATCCTCCATAGCAGCCACCGCCAAGCGCGCCATAGCAGCAGTGAGCACACTCAGTGCGTCCTCACCACCAAGAACAAGGTTGGTGAACTTGTCGCTGTCAGCACCCACGCCCAGAACAGCAGCAAGCACTTTATCGCGCATTTTCGGAGATTTCGCGAGCGCTTCCATCGGATTCTTTGTGGCGAGTACTTCCACTTCATCGTCCTTGGCGAGGGCCTCCCACACACCATGGACCATGCGGGTATTCGCCGAATTCGACATGTCAATCCCAGCAGCAGCGAATAACTCATTAACCTGCTCCACCGCTTGGTGAAATGCCCCTTGCAACGGGTCAGCCGCGCCACCGGTAGACACACGCCCGTCGAACCCAGGCACTGGCAGTGGTGTTCGAGAATCCTCAGTTTTGAGTTCCAAATCTGCTGTTTTATCTAGATCCCCAGTCACCGCTGTGGCGACAACATCCACGCCGGTGACGTAATCGCCCACGTGTTCCTTCTTACCGAGCTTGAGGTTGCGAACGAGGAGATCAGCGAAGATCGCGCGTTTATGTAAACGCACATCCTGGAAGTCAATGAACTGGCTTAAAAAGTCCCAAGCGTGAACGTACTTGACCAAGTTAGCGCGAAAATCTGTGGCTACGGCTTCGTTCTCCTTGTCTCCTGAGGAGAGAGCACCTAGATAGAAATCCGTCCAGCGCGTCACTATTGGGTCAATGCCGATCCGAATGAGGCTGTCCTTCTTCTTCACATCCACCTCTGGATCCATGACCACGTTGGCGAGGGCTTCCATTTCTCTCACGTCATAGAACTGAGAGGTATCCAATATACGAGCCAAATCGCTAAGCACGTTGGGATCAACGTCAGTATCGATAGACGCTTGTGAGTAGTACGGCTGGAATGCGTGCAGGATCGTCTCGGGGTCATTGATGAAATCGACCACGTAGGTTTTGGACTTCTTCTTCGCCGGAAGTGTGCGGTTAAGTCGAGACAGCGTCTGTACCGCCATAACCCCGGATAGTGGCTTATCCACGTACATAGCGGAAAGACGAGGCTCATCAAATCCGGTTTGGTACTTATTCGCCACGATCAAGAATTTGTAGGACTCACCATCAAACATCTTGGTGGTCTCCATACGGCGATTACCCTCAGGTGCGTTCTCATTATTGAGCGAGGATTCGGTGACAAGTTCTTCAACGTCTGGGTCTTTCGAAACATCCAATGATCCGGAAAACGCCACGAGTGCTTCCATTCCCCGGTATGCAGGGTCAGCCTGGATTACATCTTGAACCGCTCTAAACCAGGTGTATGCACTCATACGGTCATCACAGACCACCATCGCTTTGGCGGTGGAGCCAAGCAGGTTACGCACGTTGTTGTGGAAGTGTTCGACGGCAACTTGTGCTTTGGAATGGATGGACTTCTCGTGGGAGCGAACGAACTGCTTGAGAGCGGACTTGGCTTCTCCAAGATTGACCTCATCTTCGCGCCCGAGCTTGTCTTCAATCTTGGCGTACAGGTTCAGCGAGATGTAGTTCTGGAGCACATCCAGAATGAAGTGTTCATCGATTGCTTGCGCCATGGAGTAGAGATCAAATGCCACGCGCTTGTCCGGATTATCCGTATCGGGTTCACCAAACACCGCAAGAGTTTTTGCTTTCGGGGTGGCGGTGAGCGCCACAATGGTGACATTGGAAGAGCGCGCCACAGCAGAGTCGCGCTGTTGCTGGAGTTTGTCCTTTTCGGCGCGGCTAAGCATGGCTGGCGGGGGTGGGATTAGCGCGTCCTTGTGGGACTCATCATCCGCTGACGAGACCTCCCCAGGTTCGGAAGCTGCAGCGGCCCGCGACGCTGCGTTCACGATCTCATCAGGTGTATCCGAAAGAGTCTCCAAAAGCGTGCGCGAAGCTTTACCGTGCTGGGATGAATGCGCTTCATCGATAATCACCAGCCAACGGCGGTTACGCAATTTCGGAGAACGATCAATCGTCTGCGCCAGCGCGGGGAAGGTTTGCAGCGTACAAGACAAAATCCGCTTGCCTTGGGTGAGGTAATGATTCAGCTTCTCCGACTTGGACGTGGCATCGTTGGTGATGTTGATGACCATTCCCTCGGAAGCCTGGAGCAGCGAAAGCCCATCAGCGACGTTCTTGTCCAGTACAGTGCGGTCAGTCACGACGATCACACAATCAAACAGTTTCGTGCCGTCAGTGTGGATCATCTTGTTCGCGCGGTGCGCCATCCACGCAATCGTCTTCGTCTTTCCCGAACCGGCAGAGTGCTGAATGAGGTAGCGCTTGCCCGTGCCGTTTGCGACAACATCGGCGGTGACTCGCTCTACAGAGCGCAACTGGTGGAAACGCGGGAAGATTAAGCGCCCTTCATTTCCTTTAGAGGACGGCTCCCACAGGGCGTAATCTTTTAGGATGCGCAACAGTAAATCCGGCGAGCAGACCCACTCCCAGAGGTAGGAAACGTTATAGCCATTCGGGTTATCGGGATTGCCCGCGCGCCCTTCTTCAGTTCCCTGGTTGAACGGGAGGAAAACCGTCTCCGCACCCTTCAACTCGGTGGTCATCATGACCTCGCGAGAAGACACCGCGAAGTGGACTAGGCAGCGTCCGGGATTGAGCAGCGGGCGCTTCGCCTTATTCGGCTTACGATCTTGCCTGTACTGACGAACAGCATCATCGATGGTTTGAGTGTTGTCTGTCTTGAGCTCCATCGTGATGACGGGAATTCCATTGACCAACAAAACAAGGTCAATTTCACTACCGTCACCTTTTTCGAAGTGTACTTGTTGGAGCACACGTAGGCGGTTGTTTTTCGCCTTCTCAATCACGTCCGTTTTCGCCGGGTCGTAAGGGAAGAATCCCGCCATGTCCGGGAAATTGACGGTGCCAAGATCTGTTTGGGTGAACGAGAAGCCATCTCGCAAAGTGCCGAGTAGTCCACCATTGACCTTTTTGGTGATTCCGTCCAACAGCGGAGTGGAATCGAGTTCTTTTGTCAGGCGATTGAGCAGTCGGTGTTCGCGGGATTGACGTTCCACATCGTTCGCAGTCGGCGGGATTGCGCGCTCATATTGCTCGGGGTACTGGGTTTTCAGCCAATGGAGTACGTCCTCAGGAAACAACCCAAGTTCGGGGGAGAAGCCCTTGTCGTTGGCTCCCTTATTCCAGATCCAGCCCTGGTCGTTGAGGGCTCGGCAAATAGTCTCTTCCATTGCTTCTTCGTGGACTGGGTTCACCATGATTAGACCTCTTTCCGCCCGGTAACGACTTCAGTGATCAGAGCTGTCTTACGTGCTTTCAGGTTCTCGATGAGTTGAGTGGATTCCTCGATGAGGGAGTCCATCTCGGAAGTTTCCTGTTCAAGCCTTTTCGCTTTTCTTCGTTGCTCTTCAATAGGTGGAACTGGCATCTCGAAACGTCTAATTACGTCCTGACTGATGTTGGGCTGTCCCCCACCACTACCAAGCAGTATGAGCTCACCCCTCTTCGCCCATAAACTTGAATAGAAGAAGTCCGGATCAATCTTATAGGGATTTGAGAGAACGCAGCATGCCTGATTGCAACTAGCGGGTACACTCAACCTTCCAAATCGACCGATGGTCGCGCCATACATCGCAATCAAAATCGATCCCGCAGGGTGTGTGCGTAATCCCGGAACTTTTTCAATCGCTTCTTGGGTGACGTATTTCTTTGTTTCAGTAATACTAATCTCTCGAAGCTCAGAGGTGGTTACCCATGGAATTCCGTTCTTTGATGGCTCCGTGTACCACTCATCTCCCCTAGGAGTAGTTCCGCTTCCTATATTTCCAAAGAGAAGACCAATTGGATACGTTGGGTACTTTTTCCCGCTCTCGTCTTGAGACGTGATTCTTGCAGTTAGAAGCACTTTTCGAGACTGAAGGTTAGTCACCAGCGCTTCCAGCTCGGCAATTAGCGCGTCCATCTCGCTGATTTCCTTATCGAGGTAATCCGCGATACGGTGCTGGGTCTCGAGATCGGGAAGTGGAATTGTCAATGACGAAACTACTTGCTGAGGAATCGAGACACGAGTAACTCCGTTTGCTCGTTTTTCCCAGTATTCGCCGGTTTCCCTAGCGAGCATCGAATAGTAGAGAAACTTTGGGAAAGCTTTTTGGGGATGAGCACGAAGAATTGTCAAGTGATAACCGCAGATGAGCGAATCATGAGTTGATTCTACGTATGCCGGGATGCCGATATCATCCGCTGTTTCGGAGTCCTTTGTGATAATGACATCACCCTCCGACAACCGGAGCCTCTCAATCTGATCCGGAGAAGCGGTTGCTTTCATGAAATCTAAATCCGCTGTGATCGTGTCGTTGTAGTAAACGTCCGTGTAGTTGCACAGTTCGACAGCGGGTTCATCCGGCTTTGATTTCTTATCGACATTCGATTGCAAGATTGCGGAGATTAACCCCAACTTGCTTGGCTGGAACTCAGTCATCTGAACGTACCTCCCCAAACATTGCGTAAATACGTTCCAGGGAGGCAGCAATATCTGCGTCCAACTCTTCCAAGGAGCGGGACTCTTCCGGCTTGTAGAACAGACGCGTCAACGGCAGTTCTGTGCCCACCTTTGCCAAGGATTCATCCCACTGCATATCCGGGACGAACGGCAACACTTCACGCTCCATGTGCTCGGATACGTCCTCCAGGTACGGCACACGCTCAATCACCTTCGAGGATGCATCCACAACGGGAAGTCCCTTCTCATCGAGGGAAGCGGGCGCGTTCTCGTCTTCAACTGCAAGTGATTTCATGATGTGTCTGAGAAGCGGTGCGCCCATCTTCACGCCGTGTACCTTGGCAGATGCTTTTAGCGCCTTCGGTAGATCGTTGTAATCGCGTCCTTTCATCTCGCGGACAACGTCCTCGTGCGCGGGGAAAGCAGACTTGTGCTTCATGGCTTCTGTAACCGTCTCATCAGTCATGTTTACGGCGTAGTGCGCCACCTTAAACATCGGCACGTCGCGGTACGTGAGTTCATCAGCGGTGACGATGATGGAGCGCTCAGATTCCTCGAAATCCCTGTAAATCTTGGTGATTTCGCGAATATTGGCCTCGGAAAATTCGACGCGCTTTTGTCCCATGTTCTTGCGCATAGGAGCGTAAATCTCAGTTGCATCGATGAACTGGATCTTGCCACGGCGACGCGGTTCCTTGTTCTGATCAAGAATCCAAATGTAGGTGGCAATGCCGGTGTTGTAGAACATGTCATTTGGTAGCGCAATGATTGCGTCAAGAACTTCAGTCCCGCCTTGTGCACCGATGAGGTATTTGCGGATACTATCCGGACCACTTTCGGCATCTCCGGTGAACAGCGGAGAGCCATTCGTAACCACCGCAGCACGCCCGCCCTTCGTGGCTCCATCAGCTGGCGCAAGTTTGTGCGCGATGTGCATCAAAAACAGCATCTGTCCGTCACTGACAGCGGGTAGCCCTTCAGCAAAACGGGGATCGCCCTGGTCTTGCAGTTCCTTAACGTCCTTTTGGAATGCCTTCCAGGACGAGCCGTAGGGAGGGTTCGCCATGATGTAGTCGAACGTATCTCCTGAGAACTGATCGTTGGTCAGTGAGTTACCAAATTTGAGCACCTCCGGGTCTTTGAAACCCTGCATGAGTAGGTCGGACTTACCCATTGCGAAGGAAGATTCCTTCAACTCTTGTCCAGCAATAACAACCTCAATGCCGGGGTTGATTGCACGCAGCGCATCACGAGCAGCGATCAACATGCCGCATGTACCGGCAGTTGGGTCATAGACGGAACGGATGATGCCGTCTTCCTCTAACTCGGTGTCATCAGAGGTAAACAAGATGGAAGTCATGAGACGGATCGCGTCGCGTGGGGTGTAGAACTCACCGGCATCCTTCGCTTTGCGGGCGAAGGAGCGATACATCAGGTTCTCAAAGATGTCACCCATCGTCTGGTCCTGGAGCGCTTCATCAGACATGTCGATGGACGCGAAGTGGTTAACCACATTCCAGAGTTGATTGTTGCGGTCGAGGAAATCGATGAGTTTGTCAAACTCGAACGCATCCCAAACCTCAAGAATGTTCGGGGAGAAGGTGTTGAGATATTGCTTCAATCCTGGCTTGAGAGCGTCATCTGATGTTGCCAAGCGCTCCAGTGACAGTTCAGATGTGTTCCAGAAGCGGAGCTTGAACAGATTCTCGATCTTGAGAGCAACGATTGCGGGGTCTGTCCCCTTCGTGTTTTCACGGTGAACGAGGTCAAGTACGCCCTGTTTGGTGGATTCCAAGCGCCCTTCGAGTCGGCGAAGCACTGTGAACGGGATGATGTAGTCACCGTAATTTTCCGCGGGGACGATAAGGCGTAGGTAGTCGTCGGCGGTCTGCCAGATTGCAGCATTAAGGCTGTTGACCTTGGAGTTTTGTTTCGGCGTAATAGAGTCGAGAATTTCTGAAGTGCTAGACATAAAGCATTACCAATTTGTGTGAATTGTTCTATCTACTAATTCTCTGATTGTTTCACAGTTCGTCATCCTCAGAACGCTATATCTGGTGTTTCCAGCATGCTGGTGAGGACTTCAGAAAGAATTCAGCGGTAGTTCTGATGCGGCGGCCGAGTGCGTCTCCTACGCACACTAGTGTTATAAGGCGAAGCTTCACTTCGTCTTTGCTACCCCAAGGAGAACCAACCCATGACGCACCGTGCGGACGCAGGGCTTGAGCCGGCTCAGGAAACGTCGGCGTCGCAGACGTCGTTTGTACCGCAGCCAGGAAACCAGGAGGCGCGCCGGGCGGACCTGCGCCGCTGGAAGGCGATTGCGTTGTCCTTCCTGATTGGTGCGGCGGTGATCTTTTTGGGGTGCTCGTGGTGGCAGGCGTCGGCAAGCGGGGCTCCGGTCTGGGTGGGCTACGTGCGTGCGGCAGCGGAGGCAGGCATGGTCGGTGGACTGGCGGACTGGTTTGCCGTGACCGCGCTGTTCCGCCGCCCCATGGGGCTGCCCATCCCGCACACAGCACTCATCCCCAACAACAAGGACCGCGTGGGTGATGCACTCAAGGACTTCGTGGAGGAGAACTTCCTCACCGCGGATGCACTCAGCGCCAAGGTGCGGGAGGCGGAGATACCGCTGTGGCTGGCGCGCCAGGGCGTGGAGCCTGGGCGGGCGGAGGAGGTCTCCGCGTGGATTGGTGAGCGCGCAGCCAGTGTGGTCGCAGACCTAGACCCGGCGGAGGCGGAGCAGTTCATTCGCACCCAAGTCATGGACCGTCTGGCAGAGCCGGAGTGGGGCCCGCCGCTGGGGCGCCTGCTGGAGGGCTATATTGCAGACGGCAAGGCTCGCCCGCTGGAGGATGACCTCATCGAGTGGGCGCACGGCAAGATCCTTGGCATGGAATCCACTGTGGTCACCGCCATCGATGAACGCATGCCAGGCTGGGCGCCGCGCTTTGCCCGCGAGATGGTGGGGGAGAAGGTCTATGCCGAGCTCGTGGAGTTCGCTGATGAGGTCCGCCGCAACGGCAACCACGAAGCCCGCCTAGCCATTCGCCGCAACCTGTCCAAGCTGGCTTCGGACCTGCAGTGGGATGAGGATATGCGTGGGCGCATCGAAGGAATCAAGCAGGAGATGTTGGCCTCCGATCAGGCGCAGAAAGCCCCGGCGGCGATGTGGGCGACGGTCTCCTCCACGCTCATTGAGCAGCTCACCGACTCAGAGTCCTTCCTGCGTCAGAAGATCACCGCCAAGGTGAAGGAATTGGCGCACCGTCTGTTGGAGGATTCGGAGTTCCTGGCTCAAGCCAACGAGCTGGTGGATAAGGCCGCGCGCTACGCGGTGGAGAAGTTCGCGCCGGAGATCATCGCGATTATTCCAGAGACCATTAAGCGCTGGGATGCCCAGGAGGCTTCCGAGAATATCGAGCTGATGGTGGGCAAGGACCTGCAGTTCATTCGCCTCAACGGCACGGTCGTGGGTGCGCTGGCTGGGTTGGTTATCTACACTGTTAATCATCTGCTTTTTGGCGTCTAACAAGGAGTGACGACCATGTCCGTATTTGACTCAATCAAGAATGCCGGTTCCTCTGCTTTTGATGTGGCCAAGGATTTTGGTGGCCGTTTCAAGGAAGAGCGCCAGAACCAAGCCCAGAGTGCGCAGGCGGATCGCATCGCGCGTGCTGCCGATGAGGCGGGCATGGGTGATGGCACTGCGAAGGAGGAGTCCTTCTTCGACCGCGTGACCTCCACGGCGAAGAATATTGGGGAGTCTGTGTCCTCCGCCGCCCGTGAGACCCGCAACTCGGAGTCTTTCGAGAAGGCTCGTGAGGATTTCAACACCGCCTTCAACGAGACCCGTGAGGGTGTGCAGGGCGCTATCAACAATGCCAAGGAGCAGCGCGCGGAGGGCAAGCATGCCCAGCAGCCGCAGGAGCCGCAGAGCCCGCGCAACCCTTATGCCCCGAAGCCGAATGACGATGTCATTGACGGCGAAGTAGTTGACGAGAACTAGTTAGTCTTTCTTGATGCACACTTTTCTTAACACCATTGCGTCGATACCGCAGTACATTTTCATGGCGGTATCCCTCTTCGCCCTCTTTGGTGCCGTTCTGGCAGCGATGACGCGGGAGGACGCCTTCCGCGCCGGTGACCGCCAGAACAAGTGGGTATGGGTCGGGCTGCTCGTCGGCTCTGCCCTGTTGATGAACCTGCCGCTGCCCTTTGTCAGCTGGATTGGCGCCATCATCACCGGCGTGTACTGGTTCGATGTGCGCCCGCAGCTCAAGGCCATCATCAACGGCGATTATTCCTACTAATGCTGAACCTGCTTGAGGCCTCCGTGGAGGAGGCGCGAACCCAGTCAGCGGGGCAGCAAAGAGCGCTTGTCTCCCCGCACCACGTGCTTGCCGCCGAGGGCGCAGAGCACGTCATTGCAGTTGCCGGCTATCCCACCGGGCGCCACCACTCCTTGGTGAAGGCGGCAGAAGCGCGGCTGGCCGTGCAATCAGGTGCGGCCGAGGTGTGGGTTGCGGTGGATGCGCTGCTAGGGGATGCCACCTCGCTCCTCTCCGAGCTCGTCACCCTCCGCGAAGCCTGCCCGCTGCCCGTGCGCTTGGGGCTCATTCTTCCTGAGCATCCAGCTCTGCCGGTGGCGGAGTATCTGCGTGCTGCCGAACAGGCAGGTTATCAGTGCCTCATTGAAACGGGCTCCGTCGTTTCAGACGACGAAGCCCTGGATACGCAACTGTCCGTGGAGAGTCTTAATTCTTAATTAGCCGGTGCCTGCTGTGCTGGTGCGGTAGCGGAATCGAGCTCGCTCATCGGAACGTCGTGGCCAATGAGGGTGAGCGTGAGTTCGCCAGCCCCAACATCCACGGATTCGAAGGTCAGCTGCTGGCCCGCGAGCTGTTCCTCCATGCCTTCGGCCAAGGCATTCGAAATCGCGGAGGTGGCCTGCTCGGGCAGGTCGAAGCCGAAGAGCGATGCTTCCTTCGTATCGATGGCGAGCTTGCCGTCGCGAGCTTCCGGCTTGAGCGAGAGCGTGGCCAGGCCAGCGGCAAATTCCACTTCGAGGTCATCCTCGGCATCGTTGGCGGTAATCGCGGTCACCACGAGGTTGCCCAGCGCGTCATAGCCGGACTGCTCAGCAATAGCCTTTTGGAAGCTGGCCAGTAGGAATTGATCCGGGACCGTCGTCGAAGCCCGCAGCGTGCCCGCGACCGGCTCCTGGGACAGCGTCATGTCTTCGACGTGAATATCAGCGGCCGGTTGGCCGATGATGTTAGTGCCCTCAATCTGTAGCGTGGACGGGGTCTTCATATCCATCTGCGGAATCTTGCCGTTGAGCATGCCAAAGACCATGGGGCTGGCACCAAAGCTTACCTCCGGTTCCTCGGAGGTCTCCACGCCTTGCTCCTTGGCGGACTGGGTGAATTCGCTCTTCATCTGTGAGCCCAAGAACCAGCGTATACCGAGCTCAGCTACCAAGATGATGAGTAGGAGTACTACGAGTACGCCGATGAAAATTTTCCAGGCCGTTGAGGCGGGAGATTTAGAAGAAGCCATGACTACTAGTGTGGCGCACGGGCTTAAAGTTGGCCAACTACGAGTTCCCAATCCACTGTGAGCACGTTATCCCGCAGGCGGCGGTTCACCGGATGGATGGGCACTGTCTGTCGGAGTTCTTTACGCGCCATGCGCCAGCGCACCCGCGGTCCATAAGGAGACCAGCCGGCGGCGTGGTCCCAGGCGGCATCGGCCGCTTGCAGGAGTTCATGGATTGGCTCACCCGGCACGTTGCGGTGGATGAGGATCTTGGGCAGGCGCTCCGCGATATCGCTGGGGCGCTGAACGTCGAAGGGATCCCAGGCGAGGGTCAGCGTGCGTGGACCGGCGGCGCTGAGAAGCACCCAGGCCGCCCTGCGCCCTAGCTCATCGCAGGTTCCCTCCACGAAGAAGCCGCCCGGAGCAAGACGCGAGGTCACCGTGTTCCAGGCTTTCTCTACTTGGTCAACGTCATACTGGCGCAGCACATTGAAGGCGCGCACCAGTTGCGGGCGGTAGCCGGCAAGCTCGAAGCCACCGAGCTCGAAGGTGACGCCATCGCGCGGCGGCAAGACGCGCTCGGGGGAAATCTCTAGGCCCGTTACCCGGGTATTCGGGTTAACGCTGCGCAGCCAGCCGGCCCACTCCACGGTGGTGGTGTGGGAGGCGCCGTAGCCGACGTCGAGAGCCAGCGGCTTACTCGTGGAGCGCAGCAGCGAAGAGATTTCAGGGTGCGCCACCATCCAGCGATCGCAGCGGCGCAGCCGGTTGGGGTTGGTGGTGCCGCGGGTAACAACGCCGAAAGGCCGACCAGCGCTTTCCTGAGCCTTCAGGTTATGCGCGTGATCGGCCATAGCAACAACTGTGGTGTAGGGAGTTGTTTAGAGGTTGTTGGAGATCCACTCTTCGGTGAGCTTGCCCTCGTTGGTGTAGAGCTCTTGCAGAGCCTCAGCGACCTTCGGCTCGATGGCAGCGCCCATCATCGGGATGTTGACGGAAACCTCGGAGACATAGTCCAGAACGGTGGTCTCATCCTGGGACTTGTAGGTGATGTCACCCTTGAAGTCGACCGGGGTGCCCTTGACGTCAGCGGTGAAGGAAACGGACATCTGATCATCGACAACCTCGCCGATGGTCACGGTGCGCTTTTCCTTCAGGTCCTGGGAGACCATGGCACGAACAGCCTCCGGGAGGAGGGAGGTCGGAAGAATCTCGTAGAGCACAGCGGTGTTGCCAGTGAACTCGTGCACGGTACCCGGTTCCGGGGACAGCTTGGCCACGATGAAGTCCCAGTACTCCCGTGTGGTCAGTGCCTTGTGCACCTTATCGATGGGCTGGTTGATGATAACGGTGTTTTCGCTACGGGTTGACATGAGTTACAGACTACCTTGGTAGACGTGCTAGATAAATTCCTGACCCTCGCTGACATTGACGGAGTCACTCTGGATTCCGAGACCACCTTCGCCGATCTCACGACGCTGCGCATCGGTGGTGCACCGCTGGTGACGGTGCGCTGCGCCAGCGCTGAGGCCGCTATCGCTGCGTTGGCCACGCTTGACGAGTCCTCCCAGGACTACCTCGTTGTCGGCGGCGGCTCCAACCTCGTGGTGGCGGAAGGCCAGTTGGATGTCGTGGTGGTCACCCTCGACTTCGAGGACATCGACGTCACCGTGGCCAACGGACTCGTGCGCGCTGATGCGGGCGCGGTGTGGGATGACGTCGTGGCCCTGACCGTGGAGTGCGGTCTGGGCGGCATCGAGTGCCTTTCCGGCATCCCGGGCAATGCGGGTGCCGTACCGGTACAGAACGTCGGCGCCTATGGTGCGGAGACCTCCGACGTCCTCACGCAGGTCTACCTCTACGAGCGCGCTACCCGCACCGCGACGTGGGTACCGGCGGAAGAATTAGAGCTGGCCTACCGTTACTCCAACCTGAAGTTCACTGGCCGCGGCGTGGTGTTGGCTATTGAACTCCAGCTGACCACCGACGGCCTGTCCAAGCCCTTGCGCTTTGGCCAGCTCACTCAGAACCCCGGTGAGCGCCGCCCGGTCACGGAAGTCCGCGAGGAAGTGCTGAAGCTGCGCCGTGGCAAGGGCATGGTGCTCGACCCAGAAGACCACGACACCTGGTCTGCCGGCTCCTTCTTTACCAACCCCATCGTCGAGCCCGAGCTTGCCGATTCCATCCAAGCCACCGTCCGCGCCGCCCGCGGCGACGAGGATGCCGACCGCATGCCCCGACATGCGGTGCTATCCACCGTATCTGGAGAAGATAAGGAAAAACTTTCCGCCGCGTGGCTCATCGAGCGCGCCGGCTTTGCCAAGGGCTACCCAGGTGAAGAGTCGGGTGCGAAGGCAACGCTGTCCACCAAGCACACCCTGGCGCTGACCAACCGCGGTGAGGCCACTGCGGACGATATCGTTGCGTTGGCCCGCGATATCCGCGCCGGGGTGCAGAAGGCCTTCGGCGTGACTCTGGAGCCGGAGCCCATCTGGCTAGGGGTGAGCATTTAAGAAGAAGTGGAGTGGCTGAGCAGCTAGGCCATGACGTTAAGCCACTCATCCTTGGCTGCGAGGAAGTTGCGTGCGGCCTCCTGCGCGCCCTCAAGTGAGTGGTGGGCGCCCCAGCCGCACTGCACCTCGTTGGCGGCGGGAACCTCGGTGGCATTGAGGATGTCATTGAGCGCGCCCTCGACAGCGCGGAGCAGCTCATCCTGCTCCATGCCGTTGGTGATGGCGTAGAAGCCGGTGCGGCAGCCCATTGGGGCAAAGCCGATGAGCTTGTCGGTGTAGTTACGCATGAAGTTGGCCATCATGTGCTCGACCGAGTGCAGTGCCTCGGTACCGAGGTGCTCTTTGTTGGGCTGGCAGAAGCGCAGGTCATACTTGATAATCTCGACCCCGCCTCCCAGGTCGGTGCGGTCGGCGACGCGGATATAGGGGGCGTCGACAAGCCGGTGATCGAGTTCGAAGGACTTTACGTTGATTTTGTTCTCGGTATTCTTCTCAGTCATGCCTCCCCAGTGTAACCACGGCTTAGCCTGTGGCCTGAGTGTCCTTCCCCTGAATGCGGGCTGTGCCGCATACGCTGGTCAGATATGAGCGAAGAGGAGACCCGAGGCAACGCTACGTCGGCCGAGGAGCCAGAGACAATCGTGCCGTTTAAGGGCCCGACCATCCTTGAGGTCCAGGGCCACGATGAAGAACACAATCCCCTCGCCAAAGGTAATCGCCTGCGCAAGGAAAGCTGGGGGTTGATCATCCGGCGCACGTGGAATGACTTCTTCCACGATGCCTTCATGGACCGCGCCGCCGGGATGACATACTTCACGCTCATGGCTTTTGCGCCAACAGTGCTGGCCGCCTACTCCATTGCCACGCTCATCTTTTCCTCCCGCCAAGCGGAAGTGGAGCAGCTGACTTCTGAGTTCATTGAGCAGTACGTCCCAGGTTCGCTTTCTGAGCAGGCCCATACAGTAGTCGGCACGATTATCGGCTCCAGCGCGCAGGGCACGTTGGCACTGGTCATCTCCCTGGCCATTTCGTTGTTTTCTGCGTCGGCGTATGTGCGGGCCTTCTCGCGCACGGCTAATACCGTGTACGGCCGGGTGGAGGGCCGGGGCATCATCCGCACGTGGGCGCTGATGTGGGGGTTGACAGCAGTCATTGTGGTGGGCGCGGTCATCGTGCTCTTTGCCAACTTGCTGCGTGATGCAGTTCTTAATGAGGGGCTGATTCCGCTTGCACGCAACGTAGGACTAGAAGATGCCGCCACGTACCTGGTGCGAATCTTCCTCCCAGTGTGGAACTGGCTGCGCTTCCCAGTCACCGTGGTTGTGGTGCTCACGCTCATCGCGGTGCTCTATCACTTCGGCCCCAACGTGCGTCCCGGGCGCTTTAGGTGGATAACCTCCGGTTCCGTGGTGGCGCTCGTGGGTACGGTCGCGTCTTGGGGTTTGGTAGGCCTCTACCTGAAGTACCTCGCTGCGGCCAGCGCTTATGGTGCGTTGAGCACGGTCATGGCGGTCTTCGTGGCCACGTGGTTGATGAACACTGTGCTGATCGTCGGCATCAAGATTGATGCTGAGGTGTTGCGTGCCAAGGAACTGCAACTGGGAATGCACTCCGAGCGCTTTATCCAAGCCCCGCCGCGTGCCGATAGCTCCTCCCAAGCCCAGGCCCGCGCCCAGGAGAGCTTGGAGCAGAGAGCGCGTGAGATTTCAGATAATGCGCGGCGGGAACAGCCTGAATAGTGAGAGCGCTACTTCAATAGTTAGGGGCCGGGCCCCGCCTATGCGTGATCGAAATGTTCCGTCGAGGAGCTCGTCAACGTGTTATCCCACGAGGACCCTACTCAAACAGCACAAACAAGCCGAAGGTAAGTGCGATCTGAATGATGAAGCCGAGGACCGCCCCGACCGCCGCGGTGCAGAGCGCGACGATGGGCCAGAAGTTCCTCTGGTCTTTCATGAACAAACCCGTAAAGCCCAAGATGATGGCGGAGACCATGACAAGTCCGTCGATGAGGAACGTGAAGGGTAGGCAGGTGAACACGAATCCGAGCAGCGCCAAGCTGAAGGCGATGATCCCCAGAACATCGGATTGTGGCTGCTGCGGTTGAGGCGGTTGCTGCGGAACACCGTACTGGTGCGGCCACTGTGGACCGGGGCTTGGGGGTGGAGCGTGCGGCGGATACGGAGGTTGGGTCATGAGTAGCTTCTTTCAAGAGAGCGTCCGATGAGTCCCGATAATAATCGCCGCATGGCTACTGGACCTGGGGAAAGCAGCTAGCCGGGGAACGCTCCTAGACGCCAAAACCTTGCCCCCGCGTTGCCGCGTGGATCGGCGCTAAGTTTGGCAGATAGGGCACCTGTGAAGTCGAGGGAGTGCGTACCTTCCACGTTGCGTGCCCGGCACGCTGTCACTGCGTAGATTCTTCAGTTACCCGGCGGTGGCCCGCAGCCTTGTCTTGCCCGCGCTTATTAATCAGTGCCGAGATAAGGAACCCAAACCCCATAACCGTTGTGGCCCTGGTTGACCACTCGTAATCAGCGAAGAGCCAGCCGGCAAGGGAAACGACGCTGAGCACGCCGACTGCTGTGATGAGGAACTTCTCAATATCCATGTTTCACCCCTGGTTCGTGGAAGTCTCGCAATTAGGTAAACGGTGCCTTATGGGAAAACTATCACGAAGTGATATATGCGCAGGCAGAAAGAAGCCGAGGAGGCCCGCTTCTGAGCGGACGTCCTAGGCTTGCTGCTAGGGCTTGTTGTTAGGGGGGGGTGAGCAGTAAAGAAAAGCGCAATGCCGGGGTACTATAAACTTCTTCCATCCCCTGTTCTCTCAAGGAGATTTCGCATGAAAAAGCGAGCACTCGTCGCTGCTCTATGCTGCCTCTCTACCGCCTCGGCAACAGCTGTTGCTGCCCCGGTCGCTACGGCTCAGACCGCCACCGCGAAGAAGACCATGGCTGACCAATTCCAGCCCGCCTTTCCCGAGTGGAGCAGAATGGACAAACTCACAGAAAGAATTTCCGTTAAAGGGGTACCCTACGGGACGAAATTGACTGCCCTTAATCCGGGCGTGTCTGGCGGGGGTAATGAGGAAGGTGAGCTCTCCGTCATAGTGTTTGAGAACGGGGAAGTCTGGCTCTGGCTATTCTCGGAATCTGATCGCTACGGAAAGACAGTGTCAACAACTGTTGATCTCGCTGTCGAATACCCTGATGGATCGACTGAGGTAGTAACGCATACTTTCACTGTTCATCCTGCGGAAAAGCTCCAGCACAATCCGACTATTGACAAAGGTGTTATTGAAGTCGGCATGACTACTACCGTAAAAGTTTTGGATATTCCTTCCACAGCTTCGGTGACCCTCTTGAAAGTGCCGCAAGATTGGAATGTAAAGCAGGAAGGAAATACGTTTACCGTTATTCCTCCGGTCGAGGGAAACGGGGAGTTTGTCTACAAGGTAGCTTTCTCAGACGGAACCTCTAAGGTCATCACCAATAGTGTCCAGGCTAGGAAGGTTGTGCCCAAACCAACCACTCCGAAGGAAACGGGAAATCCCCAACTACCTGGGGTAGATACCGGAACGGATGCAGCTGACGATAAGCAGTCTACCCCTGCTTTTAGTGGTGGTTCTTCCACCGCTGGGATTATTGCCGGTGTTATCGGCGTAGTACTCACTATTGCACTGTCCATTGGTGGCGCTGCCTTCGCGGGTCTTATCCCTGGCCTCAAACTCCCCTTCTAAAAAGAACAAATAAGGGCGCCCCACAGGTGGGAGCGCCCTTTCTCTTTATTCGGTGAACGTCGCCCAGACGGAGAAAGTGCAGGTAAAACCACACGCTAGCGAGACCTCACGAGCGCACAAAAGGCGATACACGGCTACACAGCTTTCCGATTGCAGTAGGAAATGGGTCTACGGGCTTAGTGTGGGAGTATTGCGAAACCTCCGCGCGCGCATTAGCCTAAAATACGACAGCACGGTTCGTCCCTGAATTGTGGCTGCACAATAAAAAGGGCCCCAACCGAGTACCAGTCGGTTGAGACCCTCGGGCCTTAAAGACCCACGTGAAGCATAACTGCAATGAGCTTCACTGTTACGGTCGCAAGTGTTATGACCTTGATTGCCACATCGAGCCGGATAAGCTTCGTGGCGTCAAGGTCTTTTCTTTTGCGACCGGGTGTATCCAATGAGTGCTTACCCATTGTCTACCTCCCTTTTGCGTCGTAGGGTTGTCCGCTCGCCTGAAAAGGGCGCGCGGGACAGCCCACGTCACGCGCGGGCCTTACCGCGCACCGACGAGGAAGTCACACCCACACCCCACCGTAAGTAGCGGGGCGTGATTGTGAACCGGAAATAACGTTAGCAGTTATCCCTAACGAGACCTGGGGGCGTGCCTTCGACACCCTTGTAAAAGCCGCCCACGAGGGGAAACGTGCGTAAGGCTACCTGTAGGCGTGCCTGGAACAGTCAATGTCCTGCCATGTGGCAAGCACCGTGGGGCGTATATTCACCCGCCCCCATCGCCGCATCTATGCGTTCTTCAACGCCCGGTACACCGTAGGGCGGGTGACTCCGAATTCCCGCGCTAGTGCTGCTTTCGACTCCCCTGCCGAAACGCGCCGCTTAATCTCCGCTACCTGGCCCGGGCTAAGAGCGGGTTTGCGCCCTTTGTATTTGCCGGCCTTTTTCGCCAGCGCAATCCCCTCCGCCTGGCGCTCACGAATAATGGCCCGCTCAAACTCCGCAAAGCTGCCGAGGATGCCGAGCATTAGATCCGCACGCGGGTCCGTGGTGTCTTTCGCAAACGTGAGGTGCTCGTGCAGGAAAGTAACAGTCACACCCTTTCCGGTGAGCTCATCAACGATACCGCGAAGGTCCGTAAGTGATCGGGCGAGGCGATCAATCGACGAGACGACGAGCTCGTCACCGTCACGCACATAGGCCATACACTCCCCAAGCCCAGGACGCTCAGTCTTCGTGCGGCCAGAAATCTTATCTTCAAAGAATCGGTCGATCCTGCCGGAAGCATTGAGTAGTTCTTTCTGGCGCTGACTATTCTGCTCCACCGTGGAAACGCGGATATAGCCCACCCGCTGCCCGCGTGAGCCGGGGTCATTGGCCATTAGTCTTCGCCCCGCAGGGGGTCAAAGGCAGCATTCTCCTGGGCGATGATCGCATCACGATACGACTCGATTGCATCCGAGAGGGCATAAAGCTGAATACCGTCGAGAGCGTCAGCGTCAGCAAGTAAGGATTGCACAATCCTGCCCAACGCCTGCTGCCCCGACGACAATCCACCATGCAGTTTTTCACCCGCGCTAACGCGGGCACTGCGTCAATATGGCTTTCAATATGGAAACCATCCGGCGACAACACCACACTCACCACCTTCTGTAAATCTAAGGCCTAGGTCCTGCTGTACATGTGTAAAACAATGTCTGAATCTACCCTATTTTACATGCAACTTGCGGGCATGGATGCTAGTAAAATTAGGGTGTACCCCAGGTGCCCCTACCAGCGCCCGCAGTTGAAGGCTTCACCTACCAAATGGTAAAGTTAGCTATATGCGAACCAGTCAGCGCTCCGAGATCCTGGAAGCTGCCCTCCGCGTCATGAACGCAGCGGAGGGTGGCGACATTACCCTTGACGCAGTGACCCACGAGGCCGGGCTCACCAAACCGGGATTGCTATATCACTTCCGCAACCGCGACGTACTGCTCGCCGCGATCGTCGACCACGCTGCGGCCAACGTCGAGAACGACATGACTGCCACCCTTGGCAAGCCCCTCGAGAACGCCAACGCCACCGAGCGGCTCCTGAGCTACGTTCACGTCGCCGCCCACGGGGCCGCCAAGCGCGCCGAGTTCATCATCTGGGGCCAAGCGACGTATCGGCCCGAACTCACCGAACCGTGGACTACGCGGATGGGCCGCTGGCTCGAACTCCCGGACGATCTCGACGCCGCCACCCGAGCCAGGCTGACCACCGCCCGACTCGCCGCCGACGGACTCTGGGGCGCCCAGGCCACAGGTGTGTCCACCCTCCACGGCGCGGATCTCGAAGCCGTCGTCTCCAGCATTCGCTCCCTGATCGAAGGAACAACCCCATGAAGCAGTGGTTCCTGCTCGCTGGCGCCATCACTACCGAAGTGGCGGCGACGCTGTCTCTCAAGGCGGCGCTCAATCACCCATCCTGGTACATCGTGGTTGCTGCCGGATACATCGGCACTTTCGTCTTCCTCACCTTCTGCCTGCGCGAAGGAATGCAGATCGGCGTCGCCTATGGCATCTGGGGAGCCAGCGGGGTCGTGCTCGCCGCCGTGCTATCCGCCGCGATTTTCGGTGAACCTCTGACCGCTGTGATGGGTCTTGGAATGGTTGCGATCATCAGCGGTGTCCTCACCGTCGAACTCGGCTCCCAGAAAGCTCAGCAAACCGCAGCCCAGGAAGCAGGAGTCAACTCATGAGATGGATCTTCCTCGCAGGCGCCATCTTGTCCGAAGTCGTCGCGACCATGTCGCTACGAGCCTCCGACGGTGGCCGGGTGAAGAAATGGTTCATCGGCGTCATCGCGGGGTATCTCGTGGCGTTCGTCGCCTTAAGTCTCGCCTTGGCCGACGGCATGGCCCTTGGCGTCGCCTACGGCATCTGGGCAGCATCCGGCGTAGCTCTCACCGCGATCCTCGCCCGGGTCATCTTCCACGAACCCCTCACCCGAACCATGGCCCTCGGCATCCTCCTCATCGCCGTCGGAGTTCTCACCGTTGAACTCGGCGCCAACTTGGCGAACTGACGCATTTCCGCAGGTAAACCAGGCAGATTGGTGTGCTGCACCACGAGGCGCACAGACAAAGGCTCCCCAATGAGCGCCTGTGGGCCTAGCGTTGTGGATGTGATCACCTGTGTCGTCCACTACACCATCGACCCCGACCAGATCGCAGCCTTTGAACAGTTCGCCCGCGCTTGGATGCGGCATGTCGACGAACACGGCGGCACCCACCACGGGTACTACCTACCCGCGGAAGGTGTGAGTGACCGTGCGGAATCCCTGTTCAGCTTCCCCAGCCTGGCTGCCTACGAGCAGTACCGCACCTTGTTCGGCACCCACTCGGACTTCATCGCCGCTGACCGGATTCGAGACGAGTCCGAGTGCGTCCTGCGGTACGAGCGCACCTTCATGCGGCCGCTCCTACCCCAGGGACACTGAAAGGGACTCCGGCAGCACGCTCGGCACAACCCACAACGCCGCAGGTCAGCGCGTACAGATGGGTGTACCCAATTTGGGCGTGAGCGTTATGGCTCTTCGTCTTCTTCCTTAGTGAAAGTCGCACCTAATTCTTGTAACCGTTCTTTCTGTTGCTGTGTTAGCCCTAGGTTGTCCTCTGGGAGAGTGGTCTCGCACAAAGTTGCAGTTTCAAGAATCGAAAGGTCTGTAGGAGTTCCCGATAGGTTCGCTCCGCTCAGATCTGCACCGCTCAAATCGGCATTCTCTAGTCGCGCTAACTGAAGCTGCGAGTGTTTTAGATTTGCGTTTCTTAGATTCGCGCCGCTTAGATTTGCGCCTATCAAATATGTGTTGCTTAAGTCTGCTCCTTCGAGGTTTGCTTCACTAAAGTTTGCGCAGTTAAGCCAAAGCCCGCTCAAGTTCTGCCCCTTTAGGTCAAAGTCTTTAAAAGGCAGTTCTGGAGTGAAATGGTCTTTATCGTCTGCGGAGGAATTCGTAGTTGTTGACTCGGGGGTGAGTATGAACTCGCCAGTTCTTAGACACTGGGGTGATAAATCAATTGGCGTCGTAACTTGAGATCGCTCGCGAACGTATCGCAGATTTTCGAGCCGCTCTGCCGTATTTGCTTGATTATTAGCGAGACAAAGCTGCGCCCCCGCAAACAGGGCGGTCACGAAGAGCGACACCCCAACATTGCGGAGCCATTGACTTTTAAGGATCGGTCCCCGAAAGCCGCTAAGACGTTTGAGGCGAGCAAACCAAGCGCCACTTGTACTCTGAGCGACCTCTTTTTCCTGTTCGGAATGATTCTCTATAGGGGATTTCCTATCTAGTGCATTGTGTTCTTTCGGGGAAGTGTCTTCTGGTGCGTTTTCTTCGTTAGGTGTATTTTTGTCGGACCCCATTCATAAAGAATATGTCTAATGTTGGGGTCTAGGCGCGCGTTGTCGTTGGTTGAAGGCAAAAAGGGGTGAAGAAACGGTGGCTGGCATTGTTCATGAGGCCTGAAGTGTCCCGAGTTTTGTTCCTAGGCATGGTTTGGCGGTCGCACATGGGTGGCATCTCGTTGTCGCGTCCTGCGCCGCCGTGGGTGTGTGCGATGTTGTAGGCGTGTTCGTAGGCATCGATAATTGCGGCATCGGTGAGGCGTTGGCCTTGTTGACGCAGTCGGTGTCCGGTTTTAAGCGCGTGCCTAAAGGCTGTTTCGTCGCGTGCTGCAGTTCCTGGGGTGCCTCATGCTTTCATTTTTGGAGAGGGCCGGGTCTGGAACGTGCTTAGTTTTCCGTGTATGGATTTCTCCAACGTTCGCAATACTTATCAAGCGCCTCTCTGTTGCGCTTCTCCCGCCTTGCCTCTTCCTGCTCGCGACGCTCCCGTTCTTTCCGGCGCGTGTGCAAGATATAGGTGAGTACGACAGCGGCCAAAATGAAAATTAATATTAAAATCGTCATGCCCATACAACGTTCCGTACGTGCATAAAGTTTCGCCCACACTTACTGGCTAGAGACAACAATCGTTTGACGTAGCCTTGGGGTCTGTGAGCCAAAGTAAAAATAGTCCCCTACGGGAAGACGGAAATAAGACAGTTCCCGGTGGACAAGAACAGTCTTCGCGAGCAGGTAGTTGGTGGGCCCTTGCGTTCATAATTCTGTGCACCATCACCACCATGCTCGACAGGCGAAAACCACCCCTCTTTGTGGACTCGACAGAAATACAAGGCAACCAGACCAAAAGGGAGCAGGTTGAACCAACTACTTCTGACGACAGGCAAAGACGAAATAAATGGAATCCACAGACTTTGGGAAACTTTTCTCTGGTGCTGATCCAAGGGTCACTATTCTCCATGTTTCAAATAGTTGCTAGCGGCGCGAGTTTGGAAGTGTGGACCATGTGCCTTTGTTTTCCGATAATGCTACTGGGCTTTATCATTTTCTTCTTGGCCAGGAGGGGAAGCGCAACTTGGGGCGTTTTAACGGGCGTAGCTCTACTACTTTTAACCGTAGGCGGAATTATTTCGAGCGTGGGAGGAGCACCAAACGCAGTGATTATTTTCTTCCAGATTTCTATCTTGGTAGTTGCATGGCGGGCCTCAGAAAGCCTCAAAGGGCCAAGCCAGAAGTGGCTTGAGTAAGTAGGGATAGAATGACTGACATCGTTCGTGAATCCCAGGGCGCGCACCTGTGCGCCTTGTTTATCAAAGCCCACGGGGATACTGGAGACTACGAGTACGCGCTAGACGCTGCCAACAGCGCCGCCAAACACCTACAGGTAATGCAGGCAGAACTGCCTACCACTTCCCCACTGGCCCGCGACACCGGAAGGCTCTCAACGCTTGTGCGCGCCGCACAGCGAAACCTGTCTCAACAGCGGCCCGCAGATAATTCAGTCGATCTTCTCGATCTAGCCACCAGCTTCAAAGAGCGGTTGGAGGCCGCACAATAAAGGAAACTCCCCAGGCCGCACTTACAAGGGGCTAGTGCCTTAGGCGGAGGGGTAGGTGCCGTCCTCGGTGAGGCGCGCGGAGTCGTCGAGAAGCATGGCAATCTCGGCGGCCTTGGCATCCTGGGCCGGGAGGCGGCGACCTTCGATGACCTCGAAGAGCGGAGCTCGGCCCAGCATGCCGGCCTCGAAGTGGGCGCGGCCAGCACGCAGGCGCTGCTCGGCGCGCTCACGCCACTGGGTGGCGGCGTCCGACCCGCGCTGCTGGGACACGGTCTGCTCGAACACACCGGGGTGGGCGTAGACGATGAGCGCGCTGACGTGGCCGAAGCCGAGCGAGGTCAGTGCCGCGGCCTTCACGCTGTGGCCCGCCGCAGCGAGGTCCAGCGGGGAGCGCAGCCACACCAGGT
>NZ_KV803701.1:67485-137736 GCF_001811145.1 Corynebacterium sp. HMSC062A03
GGGAGCGCAGCCACACCAGGTTCGGCGCCTTCGGTGCGATGAGCGGGTCGACGCAATCCAGGGACACGTTCGCCGGGATGGAGGTGTGGGCGCCGTCGCCGTAGGAAGCGGCGTGGGCGACCACGGCGAGCACCGGAAGGCCCAGCTCTTGCGCGGGACTACCTCGCACAAGCAGGACGGTGCCGCCGCCCTCGCCTTCGAGGAAGCCGCCGCGGCGGCGGTCGTTGGCGCGGGAGATGAAGCGCTCGTCGATGCCCTTCGCAGCCATCGCTGCAGTCTCTGCGGTGGCGTTCATGTCGCCAAAGCCTTGCAGCGACTCGACTTGAACGTCGTCGATGCCGCCGGCGACGACGACGTCGGCCTTGCCCAGCGCAATCTTGCTGTATAACCCAGATAAAGATCCAGCCCACTCTCGACTAGGTCGAGGCGGGCTGAATGATTGAACAAAGCTTATCACGGCGCACGACACCCCGCCAGACGGACGAACAAATGAGCAGGCACTGAATGCGGCTGAATGGACGGTGTCAAGTTTTCGTGGCTGGGTGAATTTCCTTGCATCATCAATCGCATGCAGAAATCGCGTACATCGTGTAGGCTCACACGCAGCACTAACAGCCCGAAAGAAGAACAAGAAAGCAAAAAGGAGGCGAACCGCGATGATGACCTATAACAATCAGCCGCTAGGACGCCTCTTTAAGCAACTCTTCTAACAGGCTGACTTGACCATTCCCCGGGAAAGCGGCCCTGCTTATCCCGGACGTTGGTGCCAGCCGCGCGACCCGCGCGCACAGCTTACAAGTCAGCCGCCCAAGCAGGCCCTTTCTCACGAACTGCGTTACGCAAACGCAGAGAAAGGCTCTCTTATGCGCCTGCACAACTTCGCCTCCATTGTTGAAGACAAGACGGTGGCGCAGGCACAACTCGTCGCTGACCTGCCCTTCGTCCACCCACACGTGGCGCTCATGCCTGATGCCCACTTTGGCAAGGGCTCCTCGGTCGGCACCGTCTTCGGCACGCTGCGTGCCGTCATCCCGGCGGCCGTCGGCGTGGACATCGGCTGCGGCATGATCGCCGTGCGGACCCACCTCACGCACGCGGATATCCAGGACTTCGCTCTCGAGGACCTGCGCACCGCAGTCGAAGACTCCATTCCGCTCTCGCCCGGAAACTACAACGGCTGGATCATGGACCCGCGCACCGAGGCCCGCACGCGTGAGCTCGCGCAGCTGGCCCAGGACACCGGCGTGGACCTTAGTCATTCGAAGAATTGGCGTCAGCAGCTGGGCAGCTTGGGCGGCGGCAACCACTTCATCGAGCTGTGTCTCGACGAATCAGACCGCGTCTGGCTGTTCCTGCATTCTGGCTCGCGCGGCGTGGGTAACAAGATTGCACAGAAGCACATCAAGGCCGCGCAGCGCCACTGCAAGAAGCACTGGATCCAGCTCGCGGACAAGGACCTGGCCTACCTCGTCGAGGGCACGCCCGAGTTCGACTCCTACATTGCGGATCTCCACTGGGCACAGCACTTTGCGCTGCTCAACCGCGATGAGATGATGGATCGTTTCCTCGACTGCGTCGCCACCTGGTCTGGCGCGGATCGGGAGACGCTTGAACTTGAGCGCATCAACTGCCACCACAACTACACCCAGCGCGAGAACCACTACGGTAAGAACGTGTGGCTCACGCGTAAGGGCGCCATCAAGGCGGACGAAGGCGACCGCGGCCTCATCCCCGGCTCGATGGGCACCGCTAGCTACGTCGTGGAAGGCAAGGGCTACCCGCCGGGCCTCAAGTCTGCGCCGCACGGCGCGGGTCGCGTCATGTCGCGCACCCAGGCCAAGGCCCGCTTCACCGAGGCGGACCTTGCCGCACGCATGGAAGGGATCGTCTATCGTCCCGGCGCCGAGTTCGTCGATGAGATTCCGGACGCCTACAAGGACATCGACCGCGTGATGGCCGATGCCGCCCAGCTCGTTGAGGTCAAGCACACCCTGCGCCAGATCCTCAACGTTAAGGGCACCTAACCTGCGCCATGATGGGACCGTCACTTTTAGTGACGGTCCCTTTCAAGCTTTCCGATGTCCCCTCCTGCAGCGTCGCACCAGCACGACGCTTTGCCTTGTGTAAGGAAACGAAGGGCGTGACCACTAGTGATTACTGCTTATTTATCGCGAAGGGCTGGAACTGCTCGGCCGGTCGGAGGTGAAAGCCGAGTATTAAACTGCGTCGAGGCGAGTTGGCGTTCAGCATCGTCGACTAACATGAAAACATCGTCAGCGAAGTACCCGAGAAGCCCGCCCGCACCGATTACTTTCTTACGCAGAATGCCAGCGTCGGTGAGTGAATCGAGAGCATCTCGGGCCGTGCTTGTCGATGAAATCCCCAGCTCGGACTTCACGATGGGCACCGTGACCAAAGGCATGGCAGGAAGCTTCTTGAGCAGTTGGAACTCCGTCGAATTCGATTTCAATGCGCGCTTGCTTCCTTGCGTAGTGCGATGGCGATTGACCTTGTCCATCCATTCTGCTTCTAGGGCGGCGACGCTATCCGCAAGTTCAGCTGCTTTGGTGGTGGCGACTTGTGCTGCCTCGACGAAGAAAGAGATCCATGCCAGCACGTCACCCTCGCGGAATTTCGTGAGTCCGTCGACGTAACGGTCACCGAGCGTTGCCAGAACCATACTGACGGGGAGAACTGCAGCATCGGTGAGCCCTCTGCGCTGCAAAAGCGCGTGAACCATAGCTCGCCCCACGCGTCCATTCCCATCCGGGAATGGGTGGATGGTCTCGAACTGCGCATGAACGAGCGCTGCTTGAACAAGCGCGGCGTGGTCTGCCCCGTTGAAGTATTCAATGAGATCGTCGAGGAGTCCTGGGACTTGTGCAGGAGGCGGGGGGACAAAAGCCGCATCGATGGGGTGATAGTCAGACCCGCCAATCCAGTTTTGAGTAGTACGTACTCCTTGTAAAGGCTTTTCTGCAACGAGCGCTGTCTGCATTGCAACAATGTCATCCAGGACCAGCTCGTCTTTGTAAGCCAAGTCCGTATTGATGGTGTCGAGGATGGCGACATTGCGGGCGACAGCTGTTGCGGATTCTTTGAAACCCCGAATTTCGGAATCTGATTCACGCGCGAGGATCGCCATGGCCACTTTGTCGGAGTTGGGAGCGATTCCCTCGATCCTGGAGGAAGCGACGGCCTCAGAACGGAGCAGGAGTCGCGCAACTCCTTCAAGGGAGTGGGTATTGTCTCTCATCCCAAGATTGTGAATCTCCCGCTCGATGCGAACGATACGTCGTGAGAGCTCGGACGGCAGCTTCAAAGACATGTCTGCGAGGGGATCGGGAACAAAAGCATAATACTTCCCGCCTTGCTTGGCGCGTCTAGAAAGACCGCTGCCATCAGCAGGGATCCATTCCAATTCGACTGTCTTTGCCACAGTTGACTCCTGTCATGCGCTTGGGGCATCGGGGATAAGGCTTATCTCGGTAGATCGATATCTTAGTTTACTGGGATAGCTGTTATCCCGGTGGGCTGCGAGCGCAATGCGCCAGATAACTCTTATCGTGAGTCACTGCTTTGTTAAAGACTATTGGAAACAGAACGGTGCTGAAGGAAGCTATCAAGTTAGACGGCGGATTCTAAGCGCAATATTTGCTCCGTTTGAGAGGCATGTCGAAGGCCTCGAAGATGCGCAGCTTCAAGGAGAATTGGCTTCTCCTGATTGAAAAGAGTCGGTGAGCAAACATCGTCGCGACATAAAGCGAAACGATGCTTGGGCAAAAGTAAAGGGCCAGTTCAAGTACGAACTGGCCCTGATTGCTAGAGGCTACGCACTCGGGAACTCCCCGTTTGTGCCCAGGCGCGCATCGGCGTCGAGGAGCATGGAGATTTCCGCGGCCTTGTCGGCGTCTACGAGGCCGTAGCCGTCAATCATCACCTTGGCGTCGCGTGCCGGGAGGCGGCGGCCTTCGATGACCTCGAAGAGCGGGGCGCGGCCCAACATGCCGGCCTCAAAGTGGGCGCGGCCAGTACGCAGGCGCTGCTCGGCGCGCTCACGCCATTGGGAAGCGGCATCCACCCCACGCTGCTGGGACACAGCCTGCTCAAACACGCCGGGGTGGGCGTAAACGATGAGCGCGCTGACGTGGCCGAAGCCAAGCGAGGTCAGTGCGGCGGCCTTCACGCTGTGGCCCGCCGCTGCGAGGTCCAGCGGGGAGCGCAGCCACACCAGGTTCGGCGCCTTCGGGGCGATGAGCGGGTCGACGCAGTCCAGGGACACGTTCGCCGGGATGCGGTGCGTGCGGAAGACATCGATGATGCCGCCAGTCTGGAAGAGCGCGGCACCCGCTTTGGAGTGGCCGGTGAGTGTCTTCTGGGAGATGACGAACATCGGCTGATCCTCATCGCGGCCAATCGCTGGCCACAGCAGGGAGTGCAGCTCGGACTCGTTGGGATCGTTGGCGTTGGTGGAAGTGTCGTGCTTGGACAGGACGCTGACGTCGTTGGGGGTGAGGCCCAGTCCGCGCAGCGAACGTGCCAGGCGGGAGTTCTCCCGGCCGCGGCCAGCGCCCAGCGCACCCAGGCCAGGGGCCGGGATGGAGGTGTGGGCGCCATCGCCGTAGGAGGCTGCGTGCGCGACCACCGCGAGTACCGGCAGTCCTAAGTCGGCTGCTAATGAGGCACGAACGAGCAGGACCGTGCCGCCGCCCTCGCCTTCGAGGAAGCCGCCGCGGCGGCGGTCGTTGGCGCGGGAGATGAAGCGATCATCGATTCCCTTGGCGGTCATCTTGGCGGTCTCCGCGGTGGCGTTCATATCGCCGAAGCCCTGGAGGGACTCCACCTGGACATCGTCGATACCGCCGGCCACGACCACATCGGCCTTGCCCAAGGCAATCTTGTCCACAGCTTCCTCAATCGACACCGCTGCGGTAGCGCAGGCGCCGATGGGGTGAATCATGGAACCGTAGCCGCCCACCAGGGACTGCATGGTGTGCGCCGCGATGACGTTCGGCAGGGCCTCCTGCAGGATGTCGGACGGGCGCTCCTCACCGAGGAAGCGGGTGACGAAGACCTTGTGCAGGGATTCCATGCCGCCGATACCGGTGCCCTGCGTGGTGGCCACCTGACCCGGGTGGATGGAGCGCAGCAGCTCCGCCGGGGAGAAGCCGGCCTGGGTGAAGGCATCCACCGCGCTGACCAGGTTCCACACCGCCATGCGGTCCAGGGAGTCGAGCATGTGCTCTGGGATGCCCCACTTGGCAGCGTCGAAGTCATCCGGCATCTGGGCGGCGACGGTGCGGGTCAGCGTGGCCTTGCGCGGGACCTTGACGGTGGCACCCTGGCGGCGGGTGACCTGCCATTCGCCGTCCACCTCGACGATGCTGACGAACTCCGGGTCCGCGTCCTGGATATCGCGGGCGGTGGCCTCCGAATCCACGGTGAAGGTGACGTCGCGGTCGAGGAAGACGGTGGTCAGGTCGATGGAGCCGCGGTCGGTGAGGTGGTACTTATCCGTCAGGGTGCGCACGCCGGAGCGTGCGACGACCTCATCGCGGAAGCGCTCGAAGATGTCCTCCTCGGCGATCTCCTCATCGCTCTCCACGACGAACCAGCCCGGGTGTGGGTCCTCGCGCCATTCCACCAGCCCGGTCATCCAAGCCAGCTCCAGCACACCGGCTGCGGTCAGTTCCGCGGAACCATCGCGCTGCAGGCCATACTCGGCCTCGAAGCGCGTGCGGCCGGAGCCCCACGAGGAGACCTCGCCGATACCGGCGATGACCACCATGTCCTCCAGGTCCGTGGTGACTTGGCCAACTTCTTCCTCCAGGCCAGGCTGTACTGCTTGTACCTGGTTGGGCAGTGCGGTGATGGTGGCGGGGGCGTCCTTTTCCTCATGTGCAGCTGCGCCAGTGGTTCCTGCCGGCTCCACATCTGCGGCGAGCTCCTTGAGGGAGAAGCCCTCCAAGCCGCCGGTGAGGTCCTTCTCCAGCGGGGCGTGAGCTGCCTGCTCGCGCGAATCGGCGCTGGCCAGGTCCATGAGCTCGGCGGAAATCTCCTCCGGGCTCCACACCTTGATGCCGGCCTTCTCGGCGGCGGGCACCAGCCCATCGTTGCCGCCCATGAGGTGCGTGCCGGCGACCCAGCCGATCTTGGCCTGCGCCAGCGTGACACCCTGCGGCCAGCCGGCTTCGACTTTCCACTTGTTGAGGATGGCATCGAGTGCTGCCTTGACCTCGCCGTAGGCGCCGTCGCCACCGAAGGTGCCGCGGTTGGGCGAGCCCGGCAGGACAACGTGGCAGCGCTTGTCCACATCCTCCTGGCTCAGCCTTGCCAGCCCCGCGATGGTGCGCTCGACGGACCACAGCAGCAAGCGGGCCTGCGCCTCGGTGGTGCCGGAGGCATCCGCCAGCGAGCCGGATACGCTCGGCGCGGCGAAGGGGAAGGCCAGCGTCGGAGTGAGGGCCGGTTTGAGGATCTTGACCTCGTTGCCCACGGACTCGCGTTGCTCGGAGCCGATCCAGTCGATGAGCGCATCGATATCGCGGAAGCTCGACAGGTTTGCCGGGACCAGCCACAAGGCGGAACCAGCAGCCCCGTGCTCGGCGTAGAGCGTGCGCGCGAATTCCTTGCGGGCCTGGCTGACACGAGAGGCAGTCATGATGACGGTTGCGCCGCCCTCCAGCAGACGCTCCACCAGCGCGGTGGCGATGGAACCAGGGGCAGCACCCGTGACCAGGGCAACCTCACCGGCAAACGCGCCGGGGGTGGTGTCCATTGCGGCCTTGGCGATATCCTCGCGCTTCCACCAGCGCGCCTGACGCGCCAGATCCTCGCCGGCACCGCGGAAGCTGTTCACCGGGTACTCGGCCTGGCCCAGTGCCAGGCGGGCGAGGCGCTCGCGGGCGATGGCCCAGGAGTCGTCGAAAAGCACGGCCTTGTTCGCATCGAAGGAGGGCGTGACGGACTTGAGCCAGCCGGAGCCGAGCTCTGCCTCGACGGCATCGATGACGGTGGTATCCGGTGCCTCGATGAGCTCCGGTTCGGAGTCCAAGCCCAGCTGGGAAAGAACCTGGCGGGCAACAGTAGCCAGCACACCGCTCTCACCGGTGACGGTCTCGGCGAAGGCATCCAAAGCAGCAGAGTCAACCACGGCACCGCCACCGGCACCACCGGCGGCCGCGCCCTTGGACACGGAGGCACCGTGGGTAGCGGCGACGGCTTGGACGGCGGCGTCGATCAGCTCGTGTGCTGCGGACTTCGAGGTAGTGCTCGCCGGCACGGTGCTCAGCGAGCCGCCGCGCACGGAGTCCTCTTCACGGGAGCCGAGCAGGATCTCCGCCTCGACGTGGGCAACCCAGGATTCGGGCAGGCCCCAGGTTCCGGTGACGTAGTCCGCCACGGCGGTGGGCTTGAGACCCGCAGCGCCGAAGAGCTGGCGCAGGCGCGCGCCGACGGCCTCACCCAGAACCGGGCCGAAAGCGGAGTAGCCCGGGGCGGCGGTGGCGACCTTCTCGCGCAGCGTGGCCACGTCGGCATCGGCGGCGCCATCGATGGCCGGCACGCCGATTTCCGCGGACATGTCCATGAGCAGCTGATTACGGCGCGAAGACACGCCGTTGGTCAGCTCTTCCACGGTGTCGGAGTCCGTGATCTGGTCCACGCGGATCTTGTTCTGGAAGGCGAAGAGCACCATGATGGCCTCCGCCGCACCAAAGCGCAGCTCGGGGGCGTCGCCGGAGGCAGCTGACGCGGTAGGTGCAGGAGCCGGTGTAGCTGGCTCGGCCGCAGCCGGAGCCTCGGCAGCCTCGACTGGTGCTTCGCTGGCTTGCGGAGCTTCCTCCGCAGCGGATTCCGGTGCCGGTTCGGCGGTGGGGGCTTCGGAGACGTCGGCAAGCATGACCTGCTCCTGGTCGCGCTCCACATTGAGCACGCGGATGGTGCCCTCCGGGATGCCGGCGACGGCCAGCGAGCGGGTAGCCAGGTTGGTCAGCGTCGGGGAAGAAGCCAAGCCGACCTCGATGATCTGCTCGACCTTGCCGAAGAGGAGCTCCTGGGTCTCAATCCAGCGCACCGGCGAAGCGAACTGCCAGGACAGCAGCTCGATGAGCAGCAGGCGGGCGAGCTCGTGCTCGTTCAGGTCCTCCGCCTTCAGCCCGTCCAGCTTGCCGGAGGGAGCCAGCGGTGCCACGGCGTCGACGAAGTCCTGGGTGAGTTCGAAGGGGCGGGCCACCAGGTTCGGGATGTAGCGGCCTACCAGGGCATCCAGGTCCAGCTCCTGCGGCAGCAGCTCATCGAGCTTCTCCGCGAAGGCCGGAACGCCCTCGCGCAGTACGCGGGAGTGGAAAGGAACATCGATACCCGGGACCATGACCGCCGCGCGCGGGGCGATGGCATTGGCCTTATCCACCAGAGCTTTGAGTCCTTTCTTGGTGCCGGCGACGGAGTACTGCTGGCCGCGGATGTTGTAGTTAACAATCTCCAGGAACTCACCGGTGGCCTCGGAGACCTCAGCCACCCAGGCGTCGACGCTGTCTGCATCAATGCCGGCCATGTTCGGGCGCAGAGCCGCCATGGCGTACTCGGAGTTGCCCTCCGCATCGCGCGGGACGAGGCTGCCCATGGCGGAGCCGCGGGAGTAGACGATGTCGATGACCCCCTCAAGGTCAAAGATATTCGCCAGCGAAGCCAGCGCGGTGTACTCGCCCAGGGAGTGACCGGCGAAGTAGGAGGTCGGGGCCAGGGCGTCCTCGGCGCGCAGGCGCTCGGTCTGGGCATAGGCCACCACAGCCAGGGCCACCTGCGTGAACTGGGTCAGGTGCAGCACGCCCTGCGGGTGGCGGAAGGTGGTGCCGCGAACGGTCAGCTCCGTCGGGTTCTCATCGATGACTTTCTGGATGCTAAAGCCGAGGTTCTCGCGGGTATGCACATCGGCGCGGCGCCAGGCTTCGCGCGCTGCCGGGGAGGCCTGACGGTCGCCCTTGCCCATGCCTTCGGCCTGGATGCCCTGGCCGGGGTAGACGTACGCCGTGGTCGGCGCGGCAAGCAGGGCCTGGCCGCGGGAGACGACTTCGCCCTCGATGCGGCAGGTGACTTCGAGGGCCTGGTGGATGCCCTTGCGGCCGACGCGCTCGACGGTGACCTCGATGTCATCGCCCAGCTGCACCATGCCGTACATGGAGTAGGTCCAGCCCACCACGCGGCCGTGGCGTCCGGCCACCTGCTGTGCCGCGGCCGAGAGCCACATACCGTGCACCAGCGGTGCCTGCAGGTTAACCAGCTGGGCCGCGTTATAGGAGGTGTGAATCGGGTTATAGTCGCCGGAGACCAGCGCAAAGGGCGTCATGTCCTGCGGGGCGGTGACGGTGGCGCGGTCGATAAAGGAGCGCGGTGTCGGCACCACCTTGGTGGCGGACTTGCCGCCTCCCCACTCCGGTGCTTGGCTCGGTGCGGCGGTGCCGGTGGCGCGGCCGCGGATGGCAAAGCGGTGCATCTGCGTGGCTACGATGTCACCGGAAGCGTGATCCTTGAGCTCGAGCTCCACCGTGACGATGCGTCCGGAGACGGATTCCTCGATGGCGGTGCAGGAGGAGGTGACGTCGATCTGGCGGCCGTCGGCAAGCTGCTCCAGCGGCACGCGCAGGTCGATGACGTGGTCCAAGTGCACCGCGTTAAGCAGGCCTTCGATGACCGGGTAGCCATCCTCTAGGCGGCCGGAGCCGAGCGCGGCATAGATGGCCGGCCAGCACGGGCCGACCAGAACATCCGGGGTGCCGGCTTTCTCTGTGGAGGACTCACCGCAGGTCACCGCGCTGTGTGCGGAGAGCAGCGAAGCAGGGAAGTGGAAGGAGTAGCCGGACTCGACGGTGGGCATCTTAGTGATCTCATCGCCCTGCTCCGCCGTGGAGCCGACACCAGCCAAGCCCTCCAGGAGGGTGAAGACGGAGTTAGGCAGGCGCTCCTCGGAGACCACCGGGGAGCCACCTGTGGCTACATCCTCCGGCAGGTCCACAGGGACGGTGACCTCGCGAACGTAGAAGGGGCGCTGCTCCTCCGGCAGGTCATCCCAATAGGAGTCCGCCGTGATAACAATCTCCCAGTTGCCTTCAGCATCCTGGCGCAGGTCGAAGGCGTTCTCATCCATCTCATAAGCCGGGTTGGCCATGAGGTGGCCGTGCCACAGAAGGGTAGGAGAAGTGCGCAGGAATGCGGCCTCATCGGCGGCGGAGTTCAGGCGGGAGAAAGCCTTCTGCGGCTTGACTCCTTGCTCCAGCAGCGCATCCGTGGTGGCCTGCTCGAAGCGGGCAAGCAGGTCCGCCACGGGCTCGTTCTTCTTGGTAATGCCGGCCACGGCCACGGGGCCGGGGATGATGCGCACCTGGTCAGCGGTGTAGCGCTCATCCTGTGCCTGCCAGAGGGTGTCCTTGCCAAACCAGGACTTCAGGTCACCGTCCAGGGCCGGTACCCACGGCATGGGCTTGACGTGCTTGTAGTGCAGGGAAATCCACCAGGCGGCATCGCGCGCAGAGACCTCGGTGCTGCGTGCGGCAGGGTAAGCATCCAGCAGCTTGGCCACGGCCTGCGGGGCATCGTGGACAGCTTCCACAGCGGGGAAGAGGGTTTCAATCTGGCCGTGGTCGGCCGGGTTCAGGCGGGCCTCAACGCGGTGCAGGAGATCGAAGAAGCGATCATCCCAGCTGGGATCCACGAACGGGTGGGCCAGCTCCACGAAGCGCTCGAGCCACTCCGCGTAGGTCATGGACTCCACATCGCCGAAGTAAGGCTTGCAGGTCTTGGCCAGGGCGTCGATGATCTCCTGGCGGTGGGCCGGGTATTCCTCGATGCTCAGGGAAGTAATCAGGCGCGAGGCCGCGGCGAAGGAATTATCCAGGTCGTGGATGTCCGCCAAAAGGTGCGACTGCGAGGATGCAACGCCGTGCGCGCCGGTGCCGCGGCCGACCCATCCGCCGTTCTTGGAAGGCGAAATGCCTTCCGTGTTGACCAGCAGGTCCTTCACCGAATCGGTGGCCTTGGCTTCCTTGGTGGCCATGGCGACGGTGCCGAGGAAGACGGCGTCGACAGGCATGGCCGGCATAGCGTGCTTCTTCGCCCACTCACCGGTGAGGTAGGAGGTGGCGCGATCCGGGGAGGCGATGCCGCCGCCGACCGCCAGGTAGACGTTGGGGTGCTGGCGGATTTCGGCGTAGGTATCCAGCAGCATGTCATCCAGGTTGACCCAGGAGTGGTGGCCGCCGGCGTGGCCGTCCTCGACCTGCATGATGATGCGGTCCTCCGGGTAGGCCGTGGCGATGGCCAGCACATCCCGGATCTGCTTCGCGGTGCCGGGCTTGAAGGAGATGAAGGGGAAACCATCGGCGTGAAGGCGGTCCAGCAGCTCGCCAGCTTCCTCTACTTCCGGGATACCGGCGGAGATGCACACGCCGTTGAAAGCCGCACCGGCCGCGCGTGCCTTGGGCACGATGCGCGCCTGGCCGAAGTGCAGGTTCCACAGGAAGCGGTCAAAGAACATGGTGTTGAACTGCGCCGTGCGGCCAGGGCGCAGGTGCTGCTCCATTGTGGCCAGGTGGGCGCGGAAGACCTCATCGGAGTACATGCCGCCGCCGGCCATCTCCGTCCAGTGGCCAGCGTTGGCTGCCGCGGCCACGATCTCACCATCAGCGGAGGTCGGCGTCATGCCGCCCAGCATGATCGGGGACAGGCCCGTGAGATCGGAGAAGCGGGTCTGGGTATAGGTGCGACCGTTGGGAAGCTCGATGGTGCGCGGGGCGAAGTCAGCGTAGTTCAGGGCCTTGGGCAGTTCAGCGCCCGGCGTCGCCAGCGCATCAAGCTCCTGCGGGGTGGCGGCCGAGACCACCGTGACTCCCGTGCCTTCCACCACGCGGCGGGTGATGTTCGCCAAGGCGCGGTCGAGAACAATGAGGTGCTCGGAGTCGAGCGCGGCGAGCGTGGCCGGCCAGTCGTGTTCGGTGACCAGGATGGCTTCGGCCTGCGCGCGGGCCTCATCCGCGTCGAGGCCGCACTGCTTAGCCAGCGTCACGGTGCGCTCGGCCGCTGGGGCGAGCACCGGGTTGTGGAAAGGAAGGGCCACGGGCAGCTCATCAAAGCGGGGGCTGAGCTCATCGCCGCCGACGGTACGCTTCTCCAGCTCGGCGTTGAAGCTCTTCACGGCCTCGTCGATGGCGGTGCGGGTGGCAGCCAGGTCCTCCGGGCTGCCGGACAGCGCAAAGTGGCGGCGGCCGTTGACCACGGCGATGGCGGCGGTGCCGTGCAGGTACTCGGTGATGAAGCTGCGCTCCAGGCCGCGAATGGACAGCATCTGGGAGCGCGGATCGGAGCCGTTGACCGCGCTGGCGGCGGTGCCCATCAGGATGGCCAGGGCCAGGGCTTGCGCTGGCTTGTCGACGGCCAACGCGCCCAAGCTGCCCTGCGAATGCCCAGCGCGCTCGTCGATGTCGACGCCCAGGTCACGCAGCTGCTCGATAGCGGCAATCTGGCCGAGGACGATGCCGGGGATGGAGACCGCCGGCAGGGCATCGAGGGACGTGGACTCGGTGGAACCCGCAATGAGCTGCTCGAGGCGCTCGAGCGCGCCGGGGCACGTGGAGGCGATGGTGCGTGCGGCGGGGCCGGTGAGGCTGCGTGCCTGGGCGAGGGTCTCGCGCAGGGTGTCAGCAGTGGCGGCAGACTGCGCGGCGGTGGTGATGAAACCCTGCCAATCGGAGCCTTGTCCGGCGAAAAGCACGGCCGGGCGGGGCATGGAATGCAGCATAGTAACAGGCATCTTTCCTCTTTTGAGCTGATGGGGAACGGTTTTATGAAGAGCTGTGGGCAAGATTAGTTAGCCCTACAGAACAATCATGATGTGCCACCGTAGTCGAAGCTTTCACGCAAAGCTGTCTCCCGCGCGGAAAATGTGAGGTTTTTCTCACGTTTGGGTTGTGGGGGTACTCGCCGCGTCTCCGCCGCGCGAAGTTGCGCAACCTTTTGTATTCTTGGCCTCACTGCAGCGGCTCGGGGAGGAGCAGGGGTGGCTCAGCATCGGTTCGCGCAGCATGAAAGAAAAGAAAAACAAGGGGGGACTATGTCTCAATCAGCAACCGAGAAAACAAACAAGACACCAGCTCGGCTCAGCAAAAGCCGAGTAATCAAAACTATGACCAAGCTGGCCGGAAAGCTGGAGGAAGATTCCTCCACCGGCTTGCCCACCATCAGAATTGCCGGCGGGCTCTTAAGCATCGACGTCAACGAGGACAAGGGCGGCCTCTGTGTCTTCGGGTATTGGGGCGGTGCAGTGCGCTTCAACCCGGACCGGCAGCCTTTGCGCATGGAGGTCAATGATCTCAACGGCGGTGGAATCTCTGGCAACCTCGTTGCCGAGCCCTGCGGAAGCTCCACTATGCATACCCACCTGCTGGTCCTCGCGCCGCCTTATCTGCCGTCGACGGCCACGAATGCCCAGCTCAAGAGCATTATCGCGGGCTATGCGGCCGAAATGTCGGCGGTCTTCGCGCGCCTGGATGAGCAGTTTCCGGAAGAGCCCTCCAAGCCACGGAAGGGGTCTGGGCTTAAGCCGGTATCGCCCCACTATTTCAGCGAGGCCTATGGGGTTTCAGCGGTAGGGATGTGGCGAGTGTACGAGCGCGCCACGCGCCTGGCAATGATCGGCACGCCCGTTCACGTGGTGGACCACCGGAATAGGGCCGTGAGCATCCTCATCAATGAACACGCGATCACTATTGAATCCGCTCGTGATGGCTCCGGGGATATTGAACTCAGCCTCGTAACGCCCTCCGGCCGCTGTGCGTGCGACCTTGATGCGCTCGTGCGCTGGGCTGAGTTTATGAACGATGATCAGTACGTCTACTCCGCGCGCATCGAGGCGGTGAACCTCGACGGTGCCGAAGAACAGGACCTGGTGTTAGTGACCACGGCCCGCATTCCCACGAAGTGGGGCTACACCGATGAGCAGCTGGATTGGCAGCTCAGCACGTTAGTGAGCCAGCTTGTCGGTGCGGGTGAAGCGTTCTACCGAACCTTCAACCCCACGCGCGTGATGCGCTATATCGACCGCGCGGCTTAGGCGGAAGCTTCTTTGCCGAGCAGTTTCAGGAGGTCCTGCTGCACTTCGCGGCGGCGGACCTTGCCCAGCTGGTCGGAGGCCAGGTGCTCGAAGTGGTAGAAGGTGCGCGGCACCTTGTAGCGGGTCAGGCGCTCGCGGCAGTAGTCCTTGAGGCCCTCCGGATCGAGCACCGCGCCATCCTCCAGCACGATGCAGGCCACGACGTCTTCGGAACCATCTGCGCGCGGGCGGCCGACGATGGCCACGTTGGTAACGTCCGGGTGCTGGCGGATAACGTCTTCCACTTCGGCCGGGTACACATTGAAGCCGCCGGTAATGATCATCTCCTTGATACGGGAGACGATCTTGATGAAGCCATCGGACTCCATGAGTGCCATGTCGCCCGTGCGGTACCAGCCATTATGGAAGGCGTTCTCCGTGGCTTCTGGCATGTTGAAATAGCCCTTGAATACCTGCGGTCCGCGCACGAGGAGCTCGCCCGCGGTGCCGTCCGGCTGAGTTTCATCGAGGTTGTCTGGGTTGCCGATGCGCACCGCGGTATCCGGGAAGGGGATGCCGATATAACCGGGACGGCGGTTCTTGTTGAGCGGGTTCGCGGCCACGATCGGAGAGGTTTCCGTGAGCCCATAGCCCTCCACGAGCAGGCCGCCGGTCAGCACCTCCCATTCCTCAACGATCTCCGCTGGTAGCGCTGCTGCACCCGAGAGGCTGTTCCCGATGCCGTGGAGATCGATGTTCTGTTCCTTGGCTGCCTCCATAACCTTGGAGTAGATCGTGGGCACGCCCGGCATCCAGGTGGGGAGGCGCTTCTTCATGATGTCAAGGAGCAGCGGAACCTTCGGTGCGGGGGTGAGGACGAGCTCGCCACCAATGTGCACGCCGAGGGCGGCGATGAGGGTGAGTCCATAGACATGGAAGAGGGGGAGGGCGGCGAGCATGCGCTCGGGCTTCTTGCCCAATTCAGGGACCCACGCTTCCGCCATCTTCATGTTGCAGTACAGGTTGGAGTGGGTCAGCTCCGCTCCCTTGGGTCTGCCGGTGGTTCCGGAGGTGTAAAGGATTAGTGCGGTATCGTCGCGGTTGACCTTGGCGTCTTCGAGCTTCTGGCCCTGCCCGCCGATGGCGCGGCCTGTGAGCGTGCTCCACGGAACGGTGTTGGGGGCGGGAACTGAAAGCTCGGCCCGCTTGTCCTTAATGAAAGGAAGGGGCAAGCGCAGGAGCAGCTGCTTGGGGCGCGGCATGGCCTCAATCATGTTGACCGTAACGATCGTTTCCAGCGGCGTGGAATCACGCAGCTCCTCAAAGACCGGGCTCGCCTTATCCCAGACCACGGCCACGCGGGCGGCGTGGTCCTGGAAGAGGGGCTCGAGCTCAGCCGCGGTGTAGAGTGGGTTGTGCTCCACGACGGTCGCCCCGAGCTTCAAGATGGCGTAGAAGACCGCCACGTGCTGGGGGCAGTTGGGGAGTGCCACGGCGACGCGGTCGCCGGGGCGAATGCCGAAGGCCTTGAGGCCCGCTGCGGCGGCGCGCACGTGGGTGTCGAGTTCGCGGTAGGTCATCTGGTGACCAAAGAACCACGTGGCGGGCCTTTCGCCGAATTCCTCCACGGTTTCTCGGTAGGAGTCCAAGAGCGTTTCGGTACCGTAATCCAGATTGGGCTTAGTCCACTCAGGGTAATACTGGAGCCAGGCTTTCGTCTCAAAGGCGGAGGAGGCCTGGGCAGGGGATTCGGTCATGTTCGCGAACTCCTTAGGTGGTCAAACTTGTTATGTTTGGAACAGTATAACCAATCTGTGACAGAAGTCTCGCAAAACTTAGCAAAGTTGCTTCGAGGAGTGAAAATACTATAACCCCGGTGATATGCGTCTATCACGCAGGGATCGCTCCGGGGCTATGGAGTGCTACTTCTCCGCCTTGAGGCGCTCGAGTAGATCCGCCTGAACCTCGCGGCGGCGAATCTTGCCCAGCTGGTCCGTGGCCAGCTTCTCAAAGTGGTAGAAGGTGCGCGGTACCTTGTAGCGAGTCAGGCGCTCGCGGCAGTAGTCCTTGAGGCCTTCGGGGTCGAGCGCGGCGCCGTCGTTCAGCACGATGCAGGCCACGACGTCCTCCGAGCCGTCCGAACGCGGGCGGCCCACCACGGCGGCCTCCGCCACATCTGGGTGGTCCAGCAGCGTTTCCTCAACCTCGCCGGGGTAGACGTTGAAGCCGCCGGTGATGATGATTTCCTTAATGCGGCTGACCAAGCGGATGAAGCCATCTTCCTCCATCACGCCCATATCACCGGTGCGGAACCAGCCATTGTGGAAGGCCTTCTCGGTGGCTTCCTCATCGCCGAAGTAGCCCTTGAAAATCTGCGGGCCGCGGGCCAGGACCTCACCTTCTTGGCCGTCCGGCATGGTCTCATCCAGGTTCTCCGGGTTGGCGATGCGAATTTCGGTATCCGGGAAGGGGATGCCCACGTAGCCGGGGCGGCGGTCGTTGCTCATGGGGTTGCCCACGATGATAGGCGAACACTCCGTCAGGCCATAGCCCTCCACGAGCAGGCCACCGGTGTACTTTTCCCACTTCTCCACGGTATTGACCGGCAGGGTCGAGGCACCGGAGAAGGCCGCGCGCACGCCATCGAGGGAGACGTCGTTTTCTTCCGCCTTCGCCACAATGCGCTCGTACAAGGTCGGCACACCCGGCACCCAGGTTGGGGTGTGCTTCTTCATGAGATCCATGATGAGCGGCATCTGCGGGCTCGGAAGCAGCACCAGCTCGCTGGCGATGAGCGGCGCCAAGGTGGCGTTCATGGTCAGGCCATAGGCATGGAAGAAGGGGAGGGCGGCGAGCATGCGCTCAGGGGAATCGCCCAGGCCCGGTACCCAGTGCTTGCCCATCAAGATATTGGAGAAGAGGTTGCCGTGGGTCAGCTCCGCACCCTTGGGGCTACCAGTGGTGCCGGAGGTGTAGAGGATCAGCGCGGTGGTGTCCTTGGTGACTTCCTCCGGGGTGATGACATCGGAACCATCGCCGCCGATCGCGTTGCCCACGAGGGATTCCCACGGCACCGTATTCGGAGCCGGGGCGGTGAGCTGATCGCGCTTGGACTTCAGCGGCGGAATAGGCAGGCGCAGGGCTAGGCGCTGCGGAGTCGGCATCGCGTTGATCATGTTGATGGAGACGACGGTCTCCAGGGAGGTCGTCGGACGCAGCTTCTCCAACGTGGAGGCCGTCTTATCCCATGCAATGGCGATGCGTGCGCCGTGGTTCTTAAACAGGCCCTCCAGCTCGTGGGCGGTGTAAAGCGGGTTGTGTAGCACCGCGATGGCGCCCAGCTTGAGTACGGCCCAAAAGGCGGAGATGAACTGCGGGCAGTTGGGGGCGACGATGGCAACGCGGTCTCCCGGGCGCACGCCGAAGGCGCGAAGGCCGGCGGCTGCGCGGCGAACCTGCTTGTCCAACTCGGCATAGGTCTGCGTGCGGCCGAAGAAGTAGGTTGCCGGCTTGTCGGGGTGGAGCGCGAGGTTGTTGTCGTAAACGTCGAGAAGCGTGGTGTCCCCGTACTCCAAGCTGTGCGGGGTCCACTCCGGGTAGTACTGGAGCCACGCCTTGGACTCGTATGCCGACATCGATTCACCTTTCGGTCGCGTAGGTTGAGGTACGGGCCAGTATAACGCGGCTCGTTTCGGGATACACTGGAAAATTATGCGCATCGCGATGATTTCCATGCACACCTCGCCCCTTGAACAGCCCGGTTCCGGGGACGCGGGCGGCATGAATGTCTATGTTCTTAACACTGCCCGCCAGCTCGCGCGCCTCGGCGTAGAGGTCGATATTTTCACTCGCGCCACGCGCCCCAGTCAGGGGGAAGTGGTGGACGTCGAGGAGCGCCTGCGCGTCATCAATATTGTGGCGGGACCCTATGAAGGCCTCAGCAAGGAGGAACTGTCCACGCAGCTGGCCGCGTTCACGGGCGGCATCTTCAACTTCGCGCGCTGTTTTGAGGTGGAGTATGACGTTATCCACTCCCACTACTGGCTCTCCGGCCAGGTGGGCTGGCTGCTGCGTGACCTTTGGGACGTCCCTCTTGTCCACACCGCACACACGCTGGCCGCGGTGAAGAACGTGCACCGCACGCTCGATGACACCCCGGAAACCGAAGCCCGCCGCATTTGCGAGCAGCAACTGGTGGATAACGCCGACATCCTGGTGGTCAACACCGCCCAGGAAACCCGCGATCTGATCGAGCATTACGACGCCTCGCCGGAGAATATCGTCGTGGTCTCCCCGGGTGCAGATACCGAGCTGTATACCCCGGGTACAGACCGTATGACGGAGCGCGCCCGCCGCCAGCTGGGCATCCCGCTGCACACCAAAGTCGTGGCCTTTGTGGGTCGCCTGCAAAAGTTCAAGGGCCCCGACGTGCTCATCCGCGCCGCCGCGGAGCTGATGGAGCGCGATCCGGATCGTCGCCTGCGCGTGATCATCTGTGGCGGTGCCTCTGGGGCGAATTCCTCGCCGGATGCCTACCACAACCTCGCTCGTGAGCTGGGGGTGGAGCGCGTCGTGCGCTTCCTGAGCCCGCGCCCGCCGCAGGAGCTCGTGGCCATCTATCAAGCCGCGGATATCGTCGCGGTGCCCAGCTATAACGAGTCTTTCGGGCTGGTAGCCATGGAAGCGCAGGCCTCCGGAACGCCCGTGGTGGCAGCGGCCGTCGGCGGCTTGCCTATTGCCGTCGCGGATGGTGACACGGGCTTGCTCGTTCACTCCCATTCGGCGCAGGATTGGGCTGACGCGCTAGAGCAGTTGCTTGACGACGACCCCCGCCGCATCGCCATGGGCGAAGCCGCCGTCGATCACGCCCAGCAGTTCAGTTGGGCAGCGGCCGCCACCCAGCTGGAGAATATTTATGCCGATGCGATGAGTATCGAGATTCCGGACTGTCATGCGCGCCGGGCAATCGGATACTAATCCCACATAAATGGGCATAAACCCACACTTAGGGGTGATGTGCTCGGGTTCACAGGCGAGCCGCCGAAAAACGTGGCATGCTGGTGTTTATGAGTAACGGAAAGCTGATTCTACTTCGACACGGACAGTCCGAATGGAACGAGTCCAACCAGTTCACCGGTTGGGTTGATGTCAACCTCACCGCCAAGGGTGAGGGCGAGGCCAAGCGTGGCGGCGAGCTGCTCAAGGAACAGGGCATCTTGCCGAATATCGTCTACACCTCCCTGCTGCGCCGTGCCATCCGCACCGCCAATATTGCGCTCAACGCTGCGGACCGCCACTGGATCCCGGTCGTGCGCGACTGGCGCCTCAACGAGCGCCACTACGGCGCCCTGCAGGGCCTCAACAAGGCAGAGACCAAGGATAAGTACGGTGAGGAGCAGTTCATGGCATGGCGCCGTTCTTACGGCACCCCGCCGCCGGAGCTGGAGGATGGCGCCGAGTACTCCCAGGCCGGTGACCCGCGCTACGCCAACCTGGATCAGGTTCCGCGTACCGAGTGCCTGAAGGACGTCGTCGAGCGCTTCGTTCCTTATTTCGAGGAGGAGATCCTCCCGCGCGCCAAGAAGGGTGAGACCGTTCTCATCGCCGCACACGGCAACTCCCTGCGCGCGCTGGTCAAGCACCTGGATCAGATCTCCGATGAGGAGATTGCCGGCCTTAATATTCCAACTGGTATCCCGCTGGTCTACGAGATCACCGAGGACGGCTCCGTGGTGAACCCGGGCGGCACCTACCTCGATCCGGAAGCTGCTGCTGCCGGCGCTGCCGCCGTGGCCGCTCAGGGTGGAAAGAACTAAACACCGAGCAAGCTGCGTGCTGCGCACAATCCCCAGGGAGCATATACTCCTTGGGGATTCTTTGTAGGGGCGTGAATGATTGTGGAACTGGTTTTAGCTTTTCTTGCCGGCGTGGTGGCCTGTGGTCTGGCCATTCCGGTGCTGGCTCGGTTCCGTGAACGCATGGAGCGCCGCCGCGTCCGCGATGCGGACGCCAACCAGGTCACCAGTGTGAGCCAGGTCCTGCATCTCGCCGTGGCGGGCTCGCCGGCCGGTATGACGGTGCTCTCGCGCGACAAAGAGGTCATCTTTTCCAACCCTGCGTCCCATCAAATGTCGATGGTGCACGACCGTGCCGTGAACCCCGATATTTGGAAGGTCGCGGAGGAGGTCTTCGACGATAAGGAGACTCGAACGCTGGACCTTGCCATTCCCAAGCGGCGCACGGGTAACCGCGTGATTCAGGTACGCGCGGTGGTTCAGCCGCTGACGCTGAACGACGATCGCTTCGTCATCGTCTACGGCACCGACGAGTCCGAATCGGTGCGCATGGAATCTGCCCGCCGTGACTTCGTGGCTAACGTGTCGCACGAACTGAAGACCCCAGTCGGCGGCATCGCCCTGTTAGCCGAGGCCCTCCTCGAAGACACGGGGGATCCCGAGCATGTCGAGTACTTCGGCAGCAGGGTGCAAAAGGAAGCCGCTCGCATGGCCGAGATGGTCAGCGAGCTCATTTCCCTGTCCAAGCTGCAGGGTGCGGAGGCGCTGCCAGAGATGGAGCCGCTTGACCTCGATGACGTCATCGATGAGGCCATCACCCGCAACCAGCTCGCCGCCGATTCCCACCACAACCAGCTCACCCGCGGCGAATCCGCAGGTGTTCACGTCATGGGAGATAAATCCCTCCTGGTTACGGCGATCTCAAACTTGATCTCCAACGCCATCCACTATTCGCCGGATGAGCTTCCGGTATCGGTGACGCAGAAGGTCGTCGGCGGGAAGGTCGTGCACATCCGAGTCACGGACCGCGGCATCGGCATTGCTCCGGAAGACCAGAAGCGGGTATTTGAGCGCTTCTTCCGCGTGGATAAGGCACGCTCCAGGCAGACCGGCGGGACTGGCCTTGGCTTGGCCATTGTGAAGCACGTCGTGGCTAATCACGGCGGCAATATCAAGCTGTGGTCACGCCCCGGAACTGGCTCGACGTTTACTATCGAGCTCCCTATATACGCCGAAGAGAAGCCAGCGGATAATCTTATTAACCGGGATAATATAGAAGACGGAGCCGTCAGCTCTGCCGCCCCTGGTTTGCAGCGCGCTGTGGCGCGTGTAGCAGCTCGTCGAAAGGATAAAGCGCAATGACCACCATCCTCATCGTTGAAGATGAAGAGTCGCTGGCCGATCCCCTCGCCTTCCTCCTCCGAAAGGAGGGATTCGACGTTCTCCTCGCCCCCGACGGGCCCAGCGCGCTCGAACAGTTTGCGGCACATAACGTAGACATCGTCCTGCTGGACCTCATGCTGCCGGGAATGTCTGGAACGGACGTCTGCAAGCAATTGCGCACGACGTCTTCTGTGCCGGTGATTATGGTGACCGCGCGCGACTCGGAGATTGACAAGGTTGTGGGCCTGGAGCTCGGCGCGGATGACTATGTGACTAAGCCTTATTCCTCCCGCGAGCTCATCGCCCGCATCCGCGCTGTGCTGCGCCGTGGCCAAGATGTCTCTTCCGAGCACGCCGAGGAGGAGCCCGACGAGCAAATCCTGGAAGGCGGCCGCGTGCGCATGGATGTGGAGCGCCACACCGTTCTCGTGGCCGGCGAGCCGGTATCCATGCCGCTCAAGGAGTTTGACCTCCTCGAATACCTACTGCGCAACGCCGGACGTGTACTGACTCGCGGCCAACTCATTGACCGCATCTGGGGAGCGGATTATGTGGGCGATACCAAGACCCTCGACGTTCACGTCAAGCGCCTCCGCTCCAAGATTGAGGCCGAACCTTCCCGCCCACAGCAACTCGTGACGGTGCGCGGCCTGGGCTATAAGTTCGAGGCTTAAACGCGGGGGTCAGCCGGGTGCCGCGGGAACTCGACTCCGGACCGTGCCCGGGCCTCGCAGTGTGTGGCCAGGATGTCGTAGCACTCCTCTCCGAGTAGCGCGATCAGCTCGGTTTTCTGCGACTTCCACAGCGGTTCTTCCGCGATGTGGCAGGAGGGATCTGCCGAGCAATACCAATCAAAGTCCTCGCCGCCGTTACCCCACCCGCGGCGGTCATATTCGCCGATAGTGGTGCGCAGGATTTCCTCCCCGTCGGGGCGCTCCTCATAGTCCTCGTGCCGGCGAATCGGCAGCTGCCAGCACACCTCGGGCTTGACCACGGTGAGTTCCTCACCCGCCTCGAGCGCCCATTGGTGGATAGCGCAGCCCGCGCCCGTGGGCCAGCCGGCGCGGTTGGCAAAGATGCAGGCGCCGTCGACAAGCGGCGTCTTCAGGGCCGGTTCCGGCTCGCCATCATCGCCGTCGAGCTCATCCCACTCCAGCCAGGGCTCCAACTCCTCAGGTTCTCCGTGTTCCAGGAACTCATCTACCCCCGCAGGGCGGTGCTGCCAGAAGCGGGCGGGCATGCGCGCGACGGCGTCGCGAAGCTGCTCCCGATCCGTCTCATCAGCCATGTAGGCGCCGTGCACGCAGCAGCCGACATCGGGCTGCTGCTTATCGATGCCGTGGCACCTCTCCGTCCCAAACTGGCAGGCATAGTGCGATTCGAGCCAGGTCAGGTCGATGGAAAAGATGTGGAGTGGATCGTTTGGATCCGTAAATTCAAACCACTCTCTGGGAAAATCGGGGGCCTTTTCGCGGCCGGCCAAGATGGACGCCGCCGCCGGGGAGGAGGCGGGAAAACCCAGGTAAACTTCATTTGATTTCGGGCGATTCACACCTACCCACGGTAGACCTACTACTCTAGAGGCGTGCGATTAGGTGTATTAGACGTCGGAAGTAATACCGTCCACCTCGTTGCGGTCGACGCCGCAACCGGTGGGCGGCCTTCGCCGATGAGCGATTGGAAGACCCCGCTGCGTCTGGTGGAACAGCTAGACAAGGACGGCAACATCCACGAGAAGGGCATGAAGAAGCTCATCTCCGCCGTGAGTGAGGCCGCTGAGCTGGGCCAGAAGCTGGGTTGTGATGAATTCATCGCTTTTGCTACCTCCGCCGTGCGCTCGGCCACGAACTCGGCCAAGGTTCTCGATGAAGTTGAGAAGCAAACCGGCGTCCGCCTAGAAATCTTGTCGGGCGAGGAGGAAGCGCGTTTGACCTTCCTCGCCGCCCGCCGGTGGTATGGCTGGTCCGCTGGCCGCATCACCAACCTCGATATCGGTGGCGGTTCGCTGGAGCTGTCCACCGGTACCGATGAGCATCCGGAAATGGCTTTCTCCCTCGACTTGGGAGCAGGCCGCCTGACTCATAATTGGTTTGATACCGATCCTCCGCAGAAGTCCAAGGTAAATTTGCTGCGGGATTACATTGACGCGGAATTGGTCGGCGTGGCCGATAAGATGCGCGCCCTGGGCCCTGCGGGATTGGCCGTGGGAACCTCGAAAACATTCCGTACGCTGGCCCGTTTGACCGGTGCTGCGCCCTCGTCTGCGGGTCCCTACGTCAAACGCACCCTTACGGCGCCGGGTTTGCGTCAGCTGATTTCCTTCATCTCCCGTATGACTGCAGCTGACAGGGCGGACCTTGAGGGTGTAAGTTCTACCCGATCGCATCAGATCGTCGCCGGTGCTTTAGTGGCGGAGGCGAGCATGCGTGCCCTGGGAATCGAAAAGCTGGAGATCTGCCCCTGGGCTCTCCGAGAAGGTGTCATTTTGCGCCGTACCGATAAGGGACTGGAATAGGAAAGAAACGTGGCTGACAAGAAACAGTTGACAGTTGCGGAGCTGCTGGCCCGTAACGCGAAGGACCGACCCGGCGAGGAGAAGACCCCGCGCCGCCGTCGCCGGAGCCTCGATGAAGGCGGCATCTCAGTTGCGGAGCTGACCGGCAATCTCGAAAAGGTGAAGGCAACCCCGGCTGAGGCAAAGCACTCGAACGTCTCCATCGATGAGACGGCCCCGGTCATTCCTGCTCCGAAGAAGGAGACCAAGAAGGAGTCCAAGGAAGAGACTCCGAAGAAGGAAGCCCCCAAGCAGGAAGCAGCCCAGAAGGTGGACAAGCCCCAGGCCGCTGCCGTTCCTGTGGAGAAGCCCGCGGAGTCCGAGTCCAAGCCTTCCCAGCCTTCTGATGATGACACCCGCGTCATCCAAAAGGTCAAGGACGAGCCAGAGAAGCCTGAGGTAAAGACCGCCGCACCGGTCGATGAGAAGCCGCAGGACGCCGCCGAGGACACCTTCACCACGGGTGAGCTCGAGGCAGTCGATGAGGACGTTGACGAGTATGACGAGGACTACGACGAGGAAGACGAAGGCAAGCTCAACCCCTTCGCCGTCGTCCTGCTCGCCCTCGTGGGCATCGTGTTCGGCGCCATCGTGTTCAAGGGCTTTGAGATCCTCTGGGATCGCTTCGACCGCCTCGTTGTCCTGGTGCTTGGTGTAGTTGTCACCGGTGTCATCGTTGGCATCGTCCACGCACTGCGTACCAGCCGCGATGGTCTTTCCATGTTCCTCGCAGCCGTGGCCGGCTTGGTGCTGACCTTCGGCCCGCTCCTCGTGGTGATGTAAGAACCAGCTCCATAGGACACCTTCTCATAAGGCATCTGTTAAAAGGTATCTTTGCCCTGAAAACGCCTTCTGGCAGATGCCTTTTGCATGCGCGGGGTCAGCCTGCGTGCACAGCCTTGACCTGGTGGCCGCATCCTAGCCTTTCTGGCACCCTGGATAGCATGACAAAAATTGCAGTACTTGGTGGAGGACAAATCGGCGAAGCCCTAGTTTCCGGGCTGGTGAATGCGGGCTATGACGCCGCGGACATCGTGGTGACCAACCGTCGTTCCGAGCGCAGCGAGGAGCTAAAGAGCGCCTATGGCGTGTCGGTCACGAGCGATAATGCTGCGGCTATCGACGGCGCGGAATACATTTTCGCGTGCGTGAAGCCCTATGCCATCGAGGAGCTCCTTGAAGGCCTCGACATCCCCAAGACGGCCGTGGTTGTATCCATGGCTGCCGGCCTGACCCTCGAGACGTTGGAGAAGGCCGCCGGCGAGGGCGTGCCAGTCGTCCGCGTCATGCCGAACACCCCCATGTTGGTGGGCAAGGGCATGTGCACCTGCGCGGGTGGTTCCCACGTCACCGAAGAGCAACAGGCTGGCGTGGTCAAGCTTCTGGAAGCCGTCGGCGAGGTTGCTGTCATTGAGGAGAAGCACATCGACGCCGCCACCGCACTGGCAGGCTCTGCTCCCGCGTATTACTTCCTTGTCACCGAAGCGCTGATCGACGCCGGTGTGCAGCTCGGCCTCACCCGTGACGTCGCCGAAAAGCTAGCCACCCGCACCGCCCAAGGCGCGGGCACCATGCTGGCTGAATCCGGCAAGGATCCGGTGGCTTTGCGCGCAGGGGTAACCTCCCCGGGGGGAACCACTGCTGCCGCCCTTCGTGAACTCGAGGAGTCTGGCCTGCGGGGCGCGTTCTTCCGTGCCGCCGAAGCATGCACCCAGCGTGCGCAGGAACTTGCTTAAAATTTCCCGCCGTTCTGGTAGCCCTGTGGCATATGTTGTCACACGGGCTTGATGGGGAACAGCGGTGCGAAAGAGGAAAAAATTAGCTCTTGGGTCGCATTAGTCACACGTTTCACGCTAAGCTGGCAGGAGCGCGTGCGTGATAGTCCTGTGGGAGGGGAAGCCTACAGCGCGTCACGTGCTGAAGGGTTAAATAAACTATGACGAATGAAGATAAGGGAACTTTCCTGACCATCGCCGAAGTTGCGGAGATCATGCGTGTCTCCAAGATGACGGTGTACAGGTTGGTTCATGCAGGTGACATGCCGGCCGTGCGCGTGGGACGCTCCTTCCGCGTCCACGAATCTGCCGTCAAGGAATACCTTGAGGCCTCCGTATACGGAGCCTAGCGTTCACCTCTTTCTGGCAGCGCCCACCACTGCGGACCACTCGCGGTCCGCGGCGGTGGGCGCTGCCCTTAGTTTTGGTGCTGGGCAGGCCGCTAGGTAAGATAGTGAACATTCGTTTCGGCACTGGTATGCCTGTGTCTCCCTGTTTCGCAGGGGCCGCCACGAGTGCACCGTGTGTGGTTTCATTCCAGGCGTTGCCGGCCGGTTTACGTACGTACTGATACCGAAAGTGAGGAAACCTACTATGGGTTCTGTCATCAAGAAGCGCCGCAAGCGCATGTCCAAGAAGAAGCACCGCAAGATGCTGCGTCGCACCCGCGTTCAGCGTCGCAAGCTGGGCAAGTAAAGCTTCGCCTGTAACTCCCCGCATGGTCCTTTCAGGATCGTGGCGGGGAGTTTCTGTTATCTTTTCTCCTTCCCGCCGTTTCGGATGACTGCGCCGTCGTTTCAGACGACGGGAGCCGCTTAGAACGGAATGTCCTCCTGCGGGGAGGTCGGGGTACGGGGTTCCTCGGCAGCGGCCTGTGCTTCCTTAGCTTCTTGCTGGGCGCGCTCGCGGGTGGCCGAAATCTTTTGAGCCACCGTTTGTGCCCAACGCTTCGTCTTCTGTGCCAGCGGGCCAGTCGGCTCCGTCATAGCCCAGGTCCCGTCTTCGTAGAGCCACACGATGTCCCCGGTGTGCGGGTCCATGATGTAGTGCGCGCGCCCATCAGTCTTCATATTGTGGTGGTGCTGGCACAAACTGGCCAGGTTGCGTGGGTGCGTGGCGCCGCCGTCGGCGTAGTTGACGCGGTGGTCCATCTGGCACAGGTAGGCCGGCCGGTTGCACCCCGGAGCGCGGCAGGTGCCATCCCGGCCTTCCACGTATGTGCGGATGAGCTCCGAGGCGATGTAGCTGCGCGATTCCGGTGGCTGCGAGGAGAGGTCGCGCGTGCGCGTGACAGGCATGTCCTGTGACGTCCACCCATGGCCTTGGGCGAAGGTGGGGGCGTTGTCGATATCGCTGGCTTGGTAGGTGTGCAGAATGACAGTCGCCGGCGGCGAGATACTACCGGCGATGAGCTTTTTCAGGGCATCAGCCTGTGAGAGTCCGTTCTCCTTTGCCGCTTGTTTGATGTAGCTATCCAGAATCATGCCCGTGGCGCTATCGGTATTGAGCTCAAGGATGCCGCGCTGGCCAGTATCGGTGAAGGTATACGTATCTTTCTGCGGGGAATTGCGAAAGCTAAAAGTCTTGTCAATACTCTTGCAAATATCGCGCAGTTTGCGCCCAATCTGCGCCGGGGTGGGAAAGACCTGATTCGGGGAGGTGGGGGTGAAGAAGGTGATCAGGGCATCGTCGATAAGCGCGAGCGTTTCTGGCGGCAACGCGCCCAGCTTTGTCAGGGTGCGGTCAATAGTGATGAGGGCCTTCATATCCAGCAGGAACTGGCTGTCCTGTAACGCCTTGACCTGCGGGAGCTCCGTGAGTCGGTGCACGGCCAGGCAGCATTCGCTCACGGTATAGTCGCCGACGCCAAGCTTGGCGACGAGCCTCTGGCACGCGACATCAAAATCCTCATCGAGGTCTGGCATGGCAGCTACCCACGAGCGGTAGTCTGCGCGGCGGGCGGCGCTGCGCTCCACAGCGAGGGCGCAGTCAGGGTTCATATGGGAAAAGTAGGCGGTTTGGGTAGCAGTATTCACGATGTCCTCTAAGCTTCTATCTCGATTCTATGTTCTAACAGAACTATAAAACACGCTTCGGACATCTATTCTGACCTGCGTCTATGCTAATAGTTGAGTGGGTGTTATGGGGTGTATATTTGCCTCTATAAACTAGGCGGGGGAGTGTCATCCTTCTGGCCCCACAGGAGCCCATCACGTACGTAAAATGGCGAACTATGTTGCCTCGACTCCTCACTCTTGACAGCCTGGTTATCTCACAGACCAAGTCCTTCATGCAGGATGAATTCCTGATCGCCGATGAACAAGGCGTGCCCGTCGGGACGATTCTGCAGTCGACGAGCCTGAAGGACATGTTCTTCAACTCCTCCCGCAGCCTCGAAGTCGCCTTCACTGATGAACAGGGCAATCCGCAGCAGCCGCTCATGGTGATTAAGGATCCGCCGAACTTCGTGCGGGATACCTATGAGGTGTACCTGCCGGGCGTCGAGAAGCCCATGGCGGTCGTAACTAAAAAATTCTCCCTCCTGAAGACGCGCCTGAACTTGGAAATGGAGGGCTTCCCGGAGATTGAGATTGAAGGCGATGTCTGGGATTGGAATATCACGATTACTAGCCAAGGCCAGCCTCTAGCGGAAGTTCGCAATGAGTGGGCGGGCGTGGGCCGGTTCCTCGCTGGGAAGAATACGTACCGCCTCAGCATTGCGCCGGGGCTCGACCCACAACAGCATGCCGGGCTGATTGGTGCGGTCATGTGCATGGACATGCTGCGCACCAAGGCACAGGGCAGCAGTTAGCGGCGCACGAAGCGCCAGCTGCCATAGGAGAAGAGCGCGGTGGCTAGCGCGGGGAGGCCATAAGCGCGCACGGCCTTGCGCACGGAGCGGTAGTCGCGGATGAGCCAGCCTTTTTCCTCTGCAATATCGCGCAGCTTGGAATCCGGATTAATGGCCACGGGGGTTCCCACCATGGAAAGCATCGGGACATCGTTGGCGCTGTCGGAGTAGGCGGTACAGCGCTCAAGATCGAGGTTCTCCAGTGTGGCGAGCGCCGCCACGGCGTGCTTCTTACCCGGCCCGTGGAGGATATCGCCCACGAGGCGGCCGGTGAAGCGGCCATCTTTGACCTCCGCCACGGTGCCGAGCGCGCCCGTGAAACCGAAACGCTGCGCCAGAATCTGCGCCAGCTGCACGGGGGTGGCCGTGACCAGCCATACCTGCTGGCCAGCGTCGAGGTGCATTTGCGCCAGCTGCTTCGTGCCCGGGTAGGCCTTGCGGGCCATGGATTGGTCCACGATGCTCTCGCACAAAGCCACCATTTCCTCCACTGAGCGGCCCTTGACAAACTCGAGCGCTTGCACGCGCCCTGCGGCCACGTCGGCGGCGTTCTCCGAACCGGAAATCCGGAATTTTAGCTGCTTCCATGCGATGGGAAGGATTTCAGAAAGTTTGAAATAGCGGCGGCGTGCCAGCCCCAGAGCGAAGGACACGAGCGAAGAGCCCTGGACCAAGGTGTTATCCACGTCGAAGAAGGCGGCAGCGCCGGCGTCCTGGGGGATGTCTGGGTCGGGCTCAGTGATGGAGCGCGCGCCGGCGGATTCGAAGGAGCCCCGAACGGAATCCACACCAGAAGAAAAAGCATCCAGGTCGATGCCGAAGAGGTGCTCTACCGCCGCGGCTGCCGACGCCTCACCGGCCGCCCTCTGGTGCTCTTCGCCCAGCGGGGCGAAAGCCTGCTGCTCCAGGAAATTACGCAAGTTTCCCTTGCTTGCGGTCCAATTGGCAAGGAACTCACGGGGAGAATCGGGCATACCAGGAGGGAGCGGGAGAGGCACGCGTTCAGCTTTCATAAGGCGGGAAGACTAACGTGTCCATAGTAAACCGCGAACCGTTCTACGTCCTATCGAGGAGTTCTTAATGTCTCACGTCGTCGAGCTGATGGTGCGTACCACGTGCGGCTCCTGCGCGCGCGTTCTGGAGCAGATTACCCCGGTGGTCCGGCAGGCTGGGGCAGAGCTTAAAGTGCGCAACGTCGATGAGGATGCGGAGCTGGCCATGGAATATGGTGATCGCGTCCCCGTTGTGGTGATTGATGGCGAGGAGTTCTTCTGCTGGGAAGTGGACAATGAGGAGCTAGCGCAGGCGTTGGTGGAGTAGCTTTCCTCGGGGACTCCCGCGAGTTTCGGAAACGAGCTGAAAACTAGTAGTCTTTTGGATGATCTATGTCATCCAAAGGGATGATGCAAAACTGGAGGGTAGTGCATGAGTGTGCTCGTCGTGGGCATGTCGCATCAGTCGGCGCCGGTGGCGCTGCTGGAAAAGCTGAGCATGGACGAGACCGTGCAGAATGACACCTGCCGGGCCATGGTATCGGCAGGCTCGTTGACCGAGGCGATGATTATCTCCACCTGTAACCGCCTCGAGGTTTATACCGTCACGAGCTCTTTCCACACGGGCGTCCAGGATGTCGTGCGCAACCTCGCTGAAGTCTCCGGGGTGGAAGAGGAGAAGCTGCGCTCCTATCTTTATGTGCGCTATGCCGACGCCGCCGCCGAGCACCTCATGATGGTGGCCTCCGGCTTGGACTCGATGGTGGTGGGTGAGCAGCAAATCATCGGCCAGGTGCGCACCGCCTACCAGTTTGCTTCGGAGCAAGGAACCGTCGGCCCGCGCATCCACGCGCTGGCACAGTCCGCGCTGCGTACCGGCAAGCGGGTGCATTCCGAAACTGAGATCGATGAGGCGGGCTCCTCCATGGTCTCCTTTGCTTTTGATCAGGCGCTGAGCCGCATGGGCAGGGAAGATCTCGCGGGCAAGCGCGTGCTCATCTTGGGTGCAGGTGCAATGGCCTCGCTGGCGGCAACGCACGCGGGGCGTCTGGGGGCGCACCTGATTATTGCGAACCGCACCATTGCCCGCGCTGAGCGCGTGGCGCAGCACGCCCATGAGGCGGGCGTGTACGCAGACGTTATTGAATACTCGGAACGCGCCCAAGCCCTGCGCGATGTGGACGTGGCGATCTCCGCCACCGGAGCCCAGGACTTCACTATTACGGCGACCGACGTCGAGCGCTATCACGTGGCCGACCGCGAACTCATGCTCGTGGACCTGTCTCTGCCACGCGATATTGATGACGCCGTGGCAGAAGCCGAGGGGGTCGACCTGGTCAATATCGAACGTCTCAATAACTCGCTGCAGGCGGCCGATACCGATCTGGCAGCGGGTACCAGCCCACACGCGCAGGCGCGGCGCATCGTCAGTGAAGAACTGGAAGCCTATGCTTCCGAGCAGCGCGTCCGCGACGTCGTCCCAGCCGTATCGGCACTGCGCAAGCGGGCGGCAAACCTGGTCCAGTGCGAGGTGGCGCGGATGGAGCAGAAGCACCCCGAGTTGGACGAGCGCCAGATGGGAGATATCAATCGCGCGCTCAAGCGCGTTGCGGATAAGCTGCTCCACGAGCCCACGGTTCGTGCGAAGCAGCTCGCAGCTAACTCTGGCACCGTAAGCCATGAGACCGCGTTGCAGGAACTCTTTGGACTCCACCTGGAGGGCAGCGGCGTAGCGGTAGACATGGCAGATCTGCCGGATGCCGCGCAGATGGAAGCCGCGGAAAGTACTAAGGAAGAAAAGGACGCATAGATGTTGAAGATCGGTACCCGAGGATCCCTCCTAGCCACTACTCAGTCGGGCCACGTGCAGGAGTGGTTGCAGCAGGAAGGCTATGAGGCCGAGCTGCACATCGTTACTACGCAGGGTGACGTCAACATGGCTCCTGTGGAGCGCATCGGCGTGGGTGTGTTTACGCAGGCCCTGCGTGAGGCCGTCGACCGCGGCGAGTGTGAGATCGCAGTGCACTCCTTCAAGGACCTGCCCACGGCTGCCGACGAGCGTTTCGACCTCGTGGTGCCGCAGCGCCAGGACGTCCGTGAGGCGCTCATCGCCCGCGATGGTCTGACCCTTAAGGAGCTGCCGGAAGGCGCACGTGTGGGTACCTCCGCGCCGCGGCGCATCAGTCAGCTGCGCGCTATGCGCCCGGACCTGGACATCCGTCCGCTGCGCGGCAACATCGATACCCGCATGGGCAAGGTCACCAGCGGCGAGCTCGACGCCGTCCTGCTAGCCTACGCTGGCCTCGTGCGCGCGGGCTATGCCGATCGCGCCACCGAGGTTTTCGATCCGGAGGTCTTCATGCCCGCACCCGCGCAGGGCGCGTTGGCCATCGAGGCCGTCAAGGGAACTGAGGCAGCGAAGGCCATTGCTCTGCTTGCCGACGCCCCCGCCACCGCCGCCACCCGCGCCGAGCGCACCGTGCTCTCCCAGCTGGAGGCCGGTTGCACCGCGCCGGTCGCTGCCACTTCCCACTGGGAAGGCGAGCAGCTGGTCGTTCGCGGCGGTGTCTTCGCCCTCGACGGCTCCCGTCAGCTCATCGCTCAGGCCCAGGGCTCGGCAAGCGAGGCAGAAGAATTGGGACGTGCAATCTCCAAGGAGCTCTTCGCTCAGGGCGCTGCGGACGTGCTGGCAGCGGAATAACCGCACGTAATTTTTGCTTTGGGGCCTTTTCCTTTAGTGTGTATCTAGCACACGATCATTGAGAGCAATGATTTAGGCCCCCTTAACTCGCGAGTGAGGGGCTTTCTTGTCTCCACTCCCGCGCCTGCCACAGCGGTGGCGCCGGGGCACTCGGAATCCACAAACTAGAAAAGAACCTTATGAGCAATGCCGTTCCGGATACCCAGCCTGAGCTGGGTAAGTCTGATCTGGGCAAAGTCGTCTTCGTCGGTGCCGGACCAGGTAATCCCGACCTGCTGACCGTTCGCGCCCGCGAGGTTCTGGAGACGACCGCCAACGTCGTTACCGACCCGGGGGTCTCGCAGGGCGTGCGTGACATGGTGGCGCAGCAGGTGCCGGTTCCGCAGGAGCTTCTCGACGCCGCCGAGGAAGAGTACGAGCGCATCTGCGCCGCCGCCAAGGAAGCGGGCGCACGCCGCAAACCGCCGCGCCCGGCACCGCCGACGGCAGCGGTCTTTGAGGAGGTCGAGGGGGACGTCGTCAAGCAACTGCGTAACGCGCTCGAGCGCGCTGAGGGGCACGACGTGATCCGTCTGGTTACCGGTAACCCGCTCAACCGTGAGTCCATCAAGGCGGAGATCAGCGCCGTGGCCAATGCGGGCATGGAATTCCAGGTGGTCCCGGGTATGTCTCTGCCTTCGACGGTTCCCTCCTTCGCGGGCATTGCTCTCGGTGCGACCTATACCGAGGCCGACATCACGGAAGGCGCGGACTGGGATGCGCTGGCCACCGCGACGCAGCCGCTGGTTTTGCAAGCTACGGCAGATGACCTGCCGGTTATTTCCGCCGAGCTGGTGGAGCGCGGGATGCCCGCGGAGACGGAAGCATACGTCACCGTCCACGGCACCACGCGCCTGCAGCGCACGCACGAGACCACGCTGGGAACACTCGGCAAGCTCGATGCTGAGCTGCCGGGCGAGCTCGTGGTCACGCTGGGGCGTAGCTTTGATGATCGCTCGAAGTATTCCTGGTGGGAGAACCGTTCGCTCTATGGTTGGCGCGTGCTGGTGCCGCGCACGAAGGAGCAGGCCGCAGCGATGAGCGCCCGACTGGCTGGCCACGGCGCCATCCCGCAGTCGGTGCCCACCATCTCCGTGGAGCCGCCGCGTAACCCGGCGCAGATGGATCGCGCCATCAAGGGCATTGTCGAGGGCCGCTACAAGTGGGTCGTGTTCACCTCCGTCAATGCGGTAAGCGCGGTGTGGAAGAAGATCGCGGAGCTCGGCCTCGATGCTCGCGACTTCGCCGGCGTGCACCTCGCTGCGGTGGGGCAGAAGACCGCCGATGCTATTCGCGCCAAAGGCATGGTCCCGGAGCTTTTGCCGCCGGCGACGAAGCAGAACGCCGAGGGCCTCGTGGAGGTCTTCCCCAACTACGTTGAGGATATCGACGCCGTGGGGCGTGTACTGCTGCCGCGCGCCGATATCGCCGGCGAGGCGCTGGTGACGGGCCTGCTGGACTTGGGCTGGGAAGTCGATGATGTCGTGGCCTACCGCACGGTGCGCGCGGCCCCGCCGGCGGCGGAGATCCGTGACATGATCAAGACCGGCGGCTTCGACGCCGTTGCCTTTACCTCGCCGTCGACGGTGCGCAACCTCGTCGGCATTGCGGGCAAGCCGCATGCCCGCACCATCATCGCCTGCATTGGCCCCTCCACCAAGGCGGCGGCTGAGGAGGTGGGCCTGCGCGTGGACGTGGTCCCGGAGGTCGCGGATGTGCCGATGCTTATCGACGCCCTCGCTGACCACGTCGCAGCCCTGCGTGCTGCCGGCAACCTGCCAGCTCCGCGCAAGAAGCGCCGCTCGCGCAAGAAGACGGCGTAGACCGCTTCTGAGCGGGCAGGTAAGGGGCGACTAGAGTCGGGAAGGTAGTTCAATTTTCTCGTAGCTCAAAGGAGAGTTTTTACTCATGAGCATTGCTCGCCGCCCCCGCCGCCTACGTCAGAACCCGGCTTTTCGGGATTTGGTTGCGGAAACGTCGCTGCGCCCCTCCGACCTCATCCTCCCGATGTTCGTGGTCGACGGTCTGAATGAACCCCGTGACATCCCCTCCATGCCGGGCGTGCAGCAGCACAGCCTGGATTCCCTCAAGCGTGCCGCGCACGAGGCTCTCGATGCCGGCGTGACCTGCGTTGACCTCTTCGGCGTGCCGCGTGAGGAAGACAAGGACGCGACCGGCTCCGTGGCCTGGGACCCACAGGGCATCCTCAACGTGGCGATTGCGGAGCTGCGCCAGGAATTCGGCGATGACCTCATTGTCATGGCGGATACCTGCCTCGATGAGTTCACCTCCCACGGCCACTGCGGCGTGGTCGATGACCAAGGCCGCGTGCTCAACGATGAAACCGTGGAGCTTTACCAGGATATGGCCCGCTCCCAGGCCCGCGCTGGTGCACACATGGTCAGCCCGTCCGGCATGATGGATGGACAGATTGCCGCCATCCGTGAGGCCCTCGATGAAGCCGGCCACGAGGATGTTGCGATCATGGCCTACTCGGCCAAGTACGCCTCGGCCTTCTTCGGCCCCTTCCGCGATGCCGTGGGTTCGTCCCTGGAGGGCGACCGCCGTACTTACCAGCAGGACCCGCGCAATTTCCGTGAGTCCATGCTGGAGGTAGACCTGGACATCGAGGAAGGCGCGGACATCGTCATGGTTAAGCCTGGCCTGCCGTACATCGATGTGCTGGCCGGTGCTGTCGAGCGCTCCTCCGTGCCGGTAGCTGTCTACCAGGTCTCCGGCGAGTACGCGATGATTCAGGCCGCTTCCCAGAACGGGTGGATCGATGGCGAGGCCGTTATGCTGGAGTCCTTGACCGCGTTCAAGCGTGCGGGCGCGGATCAGATCCTGACCTACTTCGCCACGGACGCCGCCCGCTTGCTCAAGTAAAAGGAGAATCGTGACGTTCAGCCCGAACACTACGCCGTCGGCCCACAGGCCGGCGAAGCAGGATACGGAGCCGGATAAGGAGCAGACCAAGCGCACCGAAGCCGTCTCCCTCATGCTCAAGGTGTGGACCGTTGCCTTGGTGCTCGAGGTGGTGCACCTGGTCTTGAGTATCGTGCTGACCCTGCTGAATAGGGAAGAGCTCTTTGCCCAGGCCCGCACTACGGCGGAGTCCGCAGCGGAGAAGTCCGGGCAGGACGTCAGCGATGCCCTCGTACAGCTCGTGGGCTATGGCTCGGTGGCCTTCAGCTCGCTGATTTCACTCGCCATCGTGGTGCTGTTGGGCATCATGCTGGGCTTTATACACAAGAACTCCAAGGCAGCCGGTACTGGCCGGCGCCTGTGGTTTGCCTTCTCCCTCTACTTTGGCCTCCGCGTGCTCATCGTCTTCATCAGCAGCCCCGCCGGGGCGAGCGCGCCGGATTGGCTCTTCCTGCTTGATGGTGCCGTGCAGATCCTCGTCGGCGTGGCGGCCGTGATGGGCTTGATGTTCTCCACCAAGGAAGAGGTACTTGAATACACCGGCGAAATGGAGCAGCTGCGCCAGATGCGCAAGGAGATGGAGGAGCAGCGCCGCCAGGAAAACCTGGAGGAGCGCGAGAAGAAAAGCAAGGACAGGGAGAAAGAGGACAGCAAGGACGGCAAGCGATGAGCGAGCGCCCCGGCCCCGCGGACTATAACCGTCGCCCACGCCGCCCTAAGAAGCAGGGCGAGCAGGACTTTTCCACTTGGCCTTCCCAGCTGCGCATTGCCTACTGGGTCTGTGTCATCGCCGCAATCGTCATGCTCACCGCCGGGATGGTGGGCCTCTTCGGCTCCTATACATCGGTGACGAACACCCAGCTCAGCCCAGAGCAGGTGGACTATATCCGCTTCAACACACGTTTCACGGCCATCTCCAACGTGGTGGGTGCCGTCGTCATTGCGGCGTGCTCCGCGCAGCTGGCGAGTGGCTCGATATGGGCGCGTCGCATCATTACCGCGGTGTCTGCTTACATCATGTTCGTCAGCATTGCGGCGCTGATCGCGGGCGTGGGCGGGCTGCTCTTGTTGCTTATCCCGATGGCGCTCATGGTGGCCATCTACTTCCTCTTTCACCCGGATTCGACGGCTTTCATTAAGGCCCGCCGCGACCAAAACTCCTGATTGGCGCCTACTCCAACTTTTGATTCATAATGGACGGTATGTCTCGACTGTCTGATGCGCCGCTGATTGCTGCCGCTACTGGCCACACGCCCTCCCGCCCGCCCGTTTGGTTCATGCGCCAGGCGGGGCGCTCTTTGCCGGAGTACCGCAAGGTACGCGAGGGAATCAGCATGCTGGATTCCTGTTTCATGCCGGAGCTCCTGGCGGAGATTACCCTGCAGCCGGTGCGTCGCCACGATGTTGATGGCGCCATCCTGTTCAGCGATATCGTTGTCCCGCTCAAGGCAGCGGGTGTCGGCGTGGAGATCGTCCCCGGCCGCGGCCCCGTCATGGATGCACCCGTGCGCACCAAGGAGGACGTGGCCAACCTGCCTATCCTCGACGTTGATGTGCCAGAGGTACGCCAGGGCATTGAGATCATCCTGAGCGAGCTCACCGACAAGCAGGCCCTCATCGGCTTCGTCGGCGCGCCCTTCACCTTGGCCAGCTACCTCATTGAGGGCGGCCCCTCGAAGAATCACGAGCGCACTAAGGCTCTGATGCATTCCGATCCGGATACCTGGCACCGCCTCATGCAACGCCTCACCCCGACGATCATCTCCTTCCTTCAACTCCAGCTGGATGCCGGCATTGACGCCATGCAGCTCTTCGATTCCTGGGCGGGCTACCTCAACGAGCGCGATTACCGCGAGTTCGTGCTGCCTTATTCGGAGCAGATCCTCAAGGTTGCAGAAGGCCGCGTGCCGCGCATCCACTTTGGTGTGGGGACCGGCGAGCTGCTCGGCGCGATGTCGGAGGCTGGTTCTGAGGTCATGGGCGTGGACTACCGCGTGAGCATGGATGCCGCCGCGGCCCGCGTCAACGCGGACATTCTCCAGGGCAACCTCGACCCGGCTCTGCTGTTCGCCGGCGAGGATGCGGTGCGCAAGGAAGTACACGCCATCAAGGCAGAAGTAGATGCCGCCCGCGCGGCAGGGAACCTGCGTGGACACATCTGGAACCTTGGCCACGGCGTGCTGCCGACCACGGAGGCGGAGGCCATTACCCGCGCCGTCGCCATCATTCACGAGGAGGGCTAAATGAAGATCGCGATCATCGGTGCGGGCCTAGCGGGCCTCACCGCGGCATGGGAACTCAAGCAGAACACGAAGGGCCCCCACGACATCTTTGTCTTCGAAGCAGCCGACCGCATCGGCGGCAAGCTGCACACCGTGGCCTTCAACGGCGGCCCCACGGACATGGGCGCGGAGGCCTTTATCCGCCGCCGCCAAGACGCCGTGGACTTCTTCACGGAGCTGGGCCTGCAGGATTCCTTCGTGGAGCCCAATCCGGAGCTGCGCCCGCGCGTGTATACCGGTGGCGCGCTGCACTTCCTGCCGCAGGGCGGGGTCATGGGTATTCCTTCTGAGCCGCAGGACTTCTTCTCCGAGGCGATCAACGAGCGCATCACCAACGAGCAGCCCTTCGAGTGGGAAATTGGCGGGGATGTCTCCGTGGGTCAGCTCGTGCGCCAGCAATATGGCGATGACGTGGTAGACCACGTGGTCTCCGCGCTGCTCGGTGGCGTTTACTCCTGCTCGGCCGATGACCTGGGCCTGCGCGCCACGGTTCCGCACCTGGCGGCCACGCTGGACTCACTGGCCAAGGAAGGACCCGTCACGCTGTCGGCAGCTATCAAGCAGATCGAGTCTGGCCGCAGCCCGGCCGAAGGTTCCGTCTTCGGCACCTTCAAGGGCGGCTACGCAGAGCTTTACGAGGCCCTGGCTGAGAAGTCCGGCGCGCAGATTCACCTGGACGCCTTTGTTTCTGGTGTGACGCGCAAGGGCGATGCCTTCGAGGTCAAGGGCGCGCCGGGGGATATCGGTCCATTCGACCGCGTGCTCTTTGCCACCCCGGCTCCCACGACGGCGCGCCTGCTCAAGGCCGTGGCCCCCGAGGCCGCCCAGAAGCTGTCCACCGTCCAGCTGGCCTCCTCTGTGGTCGTCGGTTTCAACTTTGCCTCCGCCACGGATCCGGAGGGCAATGCGCTTCCCGACGCCACCGGCATCCTCGTCGCCTCCGACGAGCCCGACGTGCGCGCCAAGGCCTTCACGCTCTCTTCTAACAAGTGGCCGCACCTGAACGAGCGCGAGGGCTTCCTCGTGCGCGCCTCCTTCGGCCGCTTCGGGGATGATGCCCTCGTGCGCGCGGAGGAGGATGATCTCGTGGACTATGCCCTCGATGACCTGCAGAAGATCACCGGTTTCGACGGCCGTGCTAGTGGCGTGGAAGAGATCTACACGCAGCGCTGGTTCGGCGGCATTCCCCGCTATGACGAAAAGCACCTGGCCACCGTTGCCGCCGTGCGTGCCGCGCTTGCCGACGTCCCCGGTATCGCCACCGCCGGCGCCTGGGCCGATGGAGTCGGCGTGCCCGCTGTCATCGCCGGCGCCCGCGCTGCCGCGCAAGTACTCGTTAGCTAGTAGTGGTATCTGCACCCAGCAATCTCAATTGTCGCGCCCTTAATGCGATAGATCAGTCGGTGCTCTTCGGTAATTCGCCGAGACCAGAACCCGGACAACTCGAATTTGAGAGGTTCGGGTTTTCCTATTCCTTCGTTGCCGTTTCGCGCAATGTCCTTAATGAGGTTATTGATTCTCTTGAGGAACTTCTTGTCGTGAGACTGCCACCAGAGGTAGTCCTCCCATGCTTCCTCTGTCCACGAAAGAATCATGGAGCTTAATCTTCCTCAATGAGCTCGTGTTCCGTTGCTTTCCCCGTATTGAGGCTCTCAATGGAGTCAAGTAGGCGCTGGGCATTGCGAGGGGAACGCAGAAGGTAAGCAGTTTCGCGAAGAGAGTTGTAGTCATCGAAGGAAACGATGACTGCAGACTCATGACCATTGCGAGTGATGATGACTTCCTCGCGGTCATCAACAACCGACTGCAATACTTCGGCGTACCGTGCTCTCGATTCCGAGTAAGACATGGTCTTCATAAGCGATCTCCCTTCTTGTACAAGAAACTGTACAACGAAAAGAGGATGGGCGCTAGAGAAGTTTCAGTTTATGGGGCCACGTGAACAGCGCGCGTCAGGTTGAGCCGCTCGCACACGTGCTCATCGTGGCTGACCAAGATGAATGCTCCGCGGTAGCTGGTGAGCACCTCAACCAGCCAGTCGGTGGTGGGGATGTCGATGTTGTTCGTCGGCTCGTCGAGAAGCAGGAAGCGCGGGGCTGGATCGCTGAGCAGGACGCGGGCGATTTCGACGCGGAAGCGCTCGCCACCAGAGAGTTGTCCCACGGGCTGGTGGATCTTGTCGTTGATAAAGAGCATCTGGGCCAGCTGGTCGCGCAGGAACTGCGGGTCCGCGCTGGGGTTGGCCTCCCGCACGATGTCGAACACCGATTTCTCTTCAGGCAAGACGATGCGCTGGCGGATGTATCCGCAGGGCAGCGCGTATTCGACGTCGCCGCGGACAATGCGGTTGAGGAAGGTGGTCTTGCCGCTGCCGTTGGGCCCGGCGAGGCGAACGCGCTCGGGGCCAGTGATGCTGAGCAGATCGCTGACGAGCACTCGGGTGCCCGCGGGCAGCTCTGTGCCGGGGAGGTCGATGTGGACATGGGTGTCGTCGCGAAGCGCGCGCTGTGCCTTGTCGTGCGCCGACTGGGCGGCAGACACTGCATCGTTGGCCTGTTGAGAACGCCCAGCGGCGGAGCGCTCGGAACGGTTCTTGTCCAAGCCCATGGCCATGCCGGGTTTGCGCTTCGAGGCGGCGAAGTTCTTGCCGCGGCGGGCATCGCGGGCGATGCGGGTCTGCATAGCGGCGCGCTCGCGGATTTGTTTGCGGTGCTCGGCCTTGGTTTCCCTGACCTTGGCCTGCGCGGAATCCTGTTCGGTATCAATCGCTGCACGGTAAGAGGAGTAGTTTCCCTCGAACTCACGGAGTGTGCCGTGGTAGAGCTCCGCAATGCTGTCCGCGTGCTCGAGGAGTTCGCGGTCGTGTGAGACGACGAGAACCGGCATTGGTGCGGTGCGAATGAGTTCGAGTAAGCGCTGGCGTGATGAGGAGTCCAGGTTATTGGTGGGCTCGTCGAGGATCAGGAAATCCGGCTTGCGGAAGAAGGCTGCAGTCAGCGCCACGGTCACTGCTTCACCGCCAGATAAAGTACCAATGGTGCGCTCTAAGAGGAAGGGGATACCTGCGGCGTCGAGAGCCGCTTCGATGCGCTCTGCCACATCCCACTGCTCACCAACAGTGGTGGCGAGCTCTTCTGAGTATTCGCCAGCCTCAATGCGGGCAATGGCGCTGAGGATCTCTGTTGCGCCAAAGACATCGGCGATGGTGTCAGACGTGTGGAGGCCTAGGTCTTGGTCGACATAGATGACTGAGCCCGCGGATACGGTTCCCGAAGTCGGAGCAATGAGGCCAGCAAGTACCTTGGCTAGCGTTGATTTTCCGGAGCCATTCGCCCCGACCAAGCCCGTGAAGTGGGAGGAAAAGGAGCCGGTGAGGTCCGTGAAACAGGGGGTGCCGTCGGGCCAAACGACGGTGAGATGAGAAAAAGAAATAGGCATGAAGAAATCCACCTTCGAGTAAGTCGCGCAAAAAGAGTGACGTCGAATTAGGAAAAAATCTTCATGCCTGAAAGGCTAGCCCCGGCTAATACCCGAGCGCAAGGGCCGCCACGCCAAAACCGAGGGCGCCGCGGGCAATGTAGTGCAGCACCTCGGGGGAGAAGGAGACGCCGAAACCGCCGCTATCCAGCATGGACATGCTGTCTACCCGTGCCGGGCGGGAACGCTTAAACGACGCCCAGCTAAGACCGGCGATGATGAGCGCCACTGCGATGGCGGAAAGATTCCACACCAAGAGGAGGATACCGGCACCAAGGAGCGCTGTGCCCACAGAAGCTATAAGGGGAAGGCCCCAGTCGGGCCATGCATCGTCGCTGACGCGGCCGAAGGAGGCGGCGCGCCCAACCGCCGCACCGACGATGCTCCACGCGGACATGAAGCCGACGATGGCCAGCGCCCCGAACTGTGGGGCGAACCCCAACGACAAGCCGAGGGCCGCGAGCGCACCGACGCCGATGTACCACCGTCGTCCCAAACGACGGAAGAAGAGACTCATTAACGTCGATGGCGCATGGGCGCGACGAGGAATCCACGCGGATTGGCTCGCAATGGCATCAGAGGTGACTTCCGAATCGAGAAGGCTTAGGCCAGAACCGCCGACCAGGCGCGTGCGCCCAGCGCTGAGTAGCGAAGCCAGCGTGAACGAGCGCCACCCCACGACGAAACGTAGGGCCGGGACTGCTAGCGCGAACCACGGGGATAGCCCGGTGGACACGCAGATGCCGAGTCCCAAGACTCCGAAGCCGACCAGCTGCGCCCACGTGATCCAGTCCGTGCCGCGGAGCCGGCCGCGCGGGCGATCAACGTACACCCAACGCTCCCGCGATAATGCGCGCAGGGGATAGAGAACCTCGGTGAGCACCATGAGCGCGAGCAGTCCCACGACGGCGGCAATCGGGGCGACGCTAGTTAGCGCGATGCGGGCCGGGATGATAGGCAGGACGGCGCCGACTGCTTGCCAGCCTGTATAACCGAAGCCGATGACAATGCCGGCGAGGATGAGATACCAGATACCATCGCCCAGCCGGGACAGTACGCGCATCATAGCTGTACCACCTCGTCGCAGGCCTGGGTGATGGTGTCGGAATGCGAGGCCACGACGATGCAGTGATTCTCCTCGTCGGCTAGGTGACGTAATTCGCTGGCGAGGAACTCGGTCCAGGCGGCGTCGAGGTGGCGCTCGGGCTCGTCGATAAGCACTGCACGTGCCGGCTGGTACAGCTGCGCGGCCAGAAAAACGCGCTGGCGCTGGCCCGAGGACAGGTGCGAGGCAGGGTGCGGAAGGAGAGGCTCAAGCGCCCAGAGTTCGCAGAGCTTGGCGACGTCCACCCCTGCCGCTTTCCCCATCAAGTCCAGGTGCTCGCCCACAGTGAGGTCGGGGAGGAAAACCGGCTCGGCCACCGTAATCACAGCACCCGGCTGTTCCTTCGTGCCGATAGGATGTCCGTCCCACTCCACTGATCCATCGAGAGGGGCAAGCTCTCCGCCGAGCGTGGCCAGCAACGTGGATTTACCGGAACCGTTGGGCCCAGCGAGGCCATAGATGCGGCCTGGGGCGAAGTTCTTTTCAAGGTGTCCAAGGGGCGTGGAATGCCCATAATTGGCGTCGATGGAAAGCATTACTGAGCGGCGAGCTCCTCACATTGGGCGGCTAGATAAAAGTTAAAAATTATTGATGAAGTTTAGCAAAACGCACGCCCTGAACGTTGTCCTAGTGATGGGAAACGCCCTTGGGATTAGCGTTATGAGCTGCTAAAATGAGAGAAAATGTAGTTGAAAACTCGGGAGGGCAGCAATGTCGGAGCCTATTCAAATTGAAAGCAGCAGTAGTAGCGGCCGTAATCCGTTAGCGTTGAGTGATGCTGCGTTACGTTTAGCAGGCCACGATGTGACTGATGAGTACGTGCGCCAGCTAGGCCGCGAGATAGCCGCAGGGACACTATCTGCCGACGAAGCAATCGCTCGTGTGCGGTGTGCTTCGCTGAAGTAGAGCGCGGGGGAGAAACATGAGCGGGGGCTGGGAGAACTATTTCATTCCAGGGACCAAGGTTCTGAAGAATCGCTTGGGGTTAGATGACGCAGAAGAACTACGGATCTTGGAAGAAAAGCTTGTATTTCTTCGGATGACCGAGTTGGACTCGGCACCTGTGGAAGGTGCTTTTGATTATGCGCATTTCAAGGCCATACATCGACATCTTTTTCAGGATGTGTATGAATGGGCGGGTGAAGAGTGAACTGCCCCTACAGACCAGTTCATGATTAAGGCTGGGCATGCCTACTACCCGGCGGGACCGGAAATGACGAAGGCAGCAGAGAAGCTGTTTGCGGGGCTTGCGAAGGACAATTTTCTGCGTGGTCTAGGGTTTGATGATTTCGTAGCCAAGCTGGCGGAGCTGTGGGGTGAGCTCAATGTGGTGCACAGCTTTAGGGAAGGGAATACCCGCACACAGACGGTGTTCTTTGACGCGCTGGTTACGGCGGCAGGATATCAACTCGACGTGGAGCGGCTAGCGAGTGATAGCCGCGTGCGCGCGGAGTTTATTGCCGCGCGCTTTCACAGTCAGGACACTGGAGATAACGCGCAGCTGGAGGAGGTGCTGCGCGGGATCGTCGCACCGCAGGGCGGCTAGAAGCCGGGTTTATCCCTTGTTGCGGAAGACGAAGATGGAGGAGAAGTCCTGGTCGCCGTGGCCCATGGCCTGCTGCTCCTCAAAGCGCTCGATGGCGGCGGCCACTGCCGGCAGCGGCTTGTTGGCGGTCATCTCCATGAGCTTGGCGTCCTTGCACAGGGCGTCCACGGTGAAGTCACCCGGAGTGGTGTTGCGCTCGCCGGTGATGAACGGGCCCTTCATGTTCTTCATGAAGGCCAAGCCGGTGATGTCGAGCATCTCGAGGACGACTTCGGAATCGAGACCCTCAGACTCACCGAGGTGGAGTGCTTCGAGCACGCCCTCCGCGGTTACGGCAAGGGCCAGGTTGGCCAGGAGCTTGCCAATCGCTGCGGTGGCGGCGGATTCTACGCCGATGAGCTTGTTCTCGTCGGCCCAGGACTCGGCGATGGTCATGGCGAGCTCACGGCGGTCGTCGTCAGGCGTGCCCACGTAGACGCCGAGCTTGCCCTCGCGCGCTGGGCCCAGTGAACCAACGACGGGCGCGTGGACATAAGAGTCAACCGCGGCGGAGAACTCGCGGGCGGCATCGGGGGAGACGGTCGTGGTATCGATCCAGGTCACGCCCTCCGGGATGAGGTTGGTGTCAATGACTCGCTCACGGATGTCATCGGGCCCAAAGAGCGAGGTGATGATGACCTCTGCGCCCTCCACGGCGGCGGTGGGGGAATCGGCGAGGGCAGCGCCGGCGTCGACCAGCGGCTGTGCGCGCTCGGCGGTGCGGTTCCACACAGTGAGCTCATGGTTCTTGAGAAGGTGTCGGGCGAGCTCGGTGCCCATGCGGCCAGTACCAAGGAATGCAATCTTCATGCCGCCCAGTGTGCCATCATTGTGGGCAGGATCGCCGCGATTCATGCGAGCCCCGGACGAGGGAGGCTGGCTATGTCGTGGTTCGTGTTGATCTTCTCCGGTGCCTTCGAGGCCGTGTGGGCAGCGGCGCTGGATAAGTCGGAGGGCTTTAGCCGCCTGTGGCCCTCAGTGATCTTTTTCGTTGCCTGCGCCATTTCCATGGGTGGGTTGGGCTGGGCCATGAAGTCCATCCCCGTGGGCACGGCCTACGCGGTGTGGGCCGGCGTGGGCGCGGTGGTCACCGTCATTTACTCCTTCGCCGCCGGGCACGAGGCGGCAACTGTCTGGAAGGTGCTGTTCCTCGTCATGATCATTGGCGGGATCGTGGGCCTGAAGGTAGTGCACTAGGAGGCGTCGTCGTTTGAAACGACGACGCGGGATTTATTCGTAGCGCAGTGCCTCAATCGGGTCCAGCTTCGCAGCCTTGCCCGCAGGGTAGTAGCCAAAGAAGAGGCCAATAGCCAGCGAGAAGAGCAGCGAGAGGATGACCGCCCACAGTGGCGGCGCTACGAGTGAGCCGATGGCCGCTGCGCCCGCCATGCCGGCGGCGCTGCCGATGGCGATGCCGATGAGTCCACCGATGAGGCAGACCACGATGGCCTCCGTGATGAACTGGATGCGGATATCACGGCGGCGTGCGCCAAGCGCCTTGCGGATGCCAATCTCGCGGGTGCGCTCGGTGACGGTGATGAGCATAATGTTCATCACGCCAATGCCGCCGACGAGCAGCGAGATACCGCCGATGGCCGCGAGCACCAGGCTCATCGTGGTGAAGATCTGGTTCAAGGACGCGAGGTCATCGCTGAAGTCGGTCACTTTGACCATGTAGTCCGGGTTGTCCTTGTAGTAGCTATCGAAGACGCGCTGCAGGTTGCTGGCTACCGCGGCCTTGTCCAAGTCTGGGTTGCCGCGAACGGTGACCTCGCTGAAGGCGGTGCCGGCACCGGGGGAATCGGAAAGCTCGGCTTCCAGCGGGTAAGGAACGAAGGCGGATTGGCTGGGGCCACCGCCTACAAGAGGGCCGGTTTGCGGTTCTTCAAAAACACCGATGACGGCGAGTTCAATGGGGGAGGCCTCCTGGCTTTCAAAACTCACGTATTGGCCAATAGCGTCTTCAGGAGCGCCGAAGAGATTGGTGGCGGTTTCCTTATCCAGCATGGTTACTGCCCGGCTGGAGTCGATATCGTCTTCGCTGAGGAAGCGCCCGGCCACGATGGAATAGGAGGAGCCTGAGACATAGTCCGGGTTGGTCGGGCGGATGAGGAGGTTGGCGGTCTCCTCCCCGGATTCGCCCTCGACTACGAGGGTGCCGGAATAAGAGCTGTATTCGCCGATATTGATGCCGGCGATCTGACCCCCCATGACTTCCTTGGCGCGGTCCAGCATGTCCGGGGTGAGCATCGCGGATTCGTCTTCGACATAGCCGCCGCCCATGAAGGGATCGTCGGCTTCTTCCTCTTCGCCCTCCTCAGGGCGCTCCTTGACCTGAACGGTGAAGTTATTGGCGCCGACCTTGTCCAAGTCTTTTTGAACCGAGGCCTGCAAGGAGTGGCCGAGCGTGACGATGGCGATCACCGCGGCGATGCCGATGATGACGCCTAAGAGTGTTAGCGCCGAGCGCATCTTGTTGGTGCGCAGGCTCGTCAGCGCCATCTTGGTGGATTCAGCAAAATTCATGACAGCACACCGTCCTTCATCGTGACGGTACGGCTGCATTCATCAGCCAATTCCGGGTTGTGGGTAATGAACAAAATTGTTTTTCCATGCGTGCGGTGCAGTTCGTGGAAGAGGTCCATGACCATGCGGCCGGTCTGCGAATCCAGCGCGCCGGTGGGCTCGTCCGCCAACAGAATCTCCGGCTGGTTGGCCAAGGCGCGGGCCACCGCCACGCGCTGCTTCTGACCACCGGAGAGCTCATTGGGCAGATGGTTCATGCGGTCACCCATGCCGACCATCTCCAAAAGCTCTTCCGCGCGCTGGGTGCGCTCGTGGGATGAAACGCCCGCATAGACCATGGGCATCTCCACGTTCTTCAGCGCGGACATGCGGCCGATCAGATTGAAATTCTGGAAGATGAAACCGATTTTTTGGCCGCGGAAGGAGGCTAGTTTGTCGTCGCCAAGCGCCAGCGCATCCACGCCAGCCAGCTGGTACTCGCCGGCGGTGGGGCGGTCGAGGAGGCCGATGATGTTCATGAGCGTGGATTTGCCGGAGCCGGACTGGCCCACGACGGCTACAAATTCGCCTTCGTCCACGCTGAAGTCGAGGCCCGGGATGACGGTCAGCTCGCTGTCGAGGCCCTCGTTGAAACGTTTGACGATTCCCCGCATCTCAATGAGGCGGCTCATGCGTTCTCTTCCGCATCATCGGAGCCATCGACGGAGGCGGACATGCCGACCATGTCCTTGTGCGTATCCGCCTGGCTGATGACGGTCTCGCCCTCCTTGAGGCCGGAGGAGATGGCGGCGGAGAAATCAGATTCGCTGGCGATCTTCACCTCGCGGGCCTGGATCGTGCCATTGTCGATGACGAGGACCTTCTTCTTGCCGCCTTCTTCATAGATGGCGGAGAGCGGCACGGTGATGGCGTCCTTATCCTTCTTCGTAATGATCTTCACCTTCGTGGTGGAACCGAGGCGCAGGCCTTCGCGGTTGCCATCGACGCGGATATGCACGGGGAATTCGGGCTTGGAGGAACCAGATGGTTTGCCGGAGCCGCCCCCTGCGCCGGCCTCGACGTCGGGTTGCTCAGCGGTAGGAGAGATGAAGGTGACCTTGCCTTTGTACTCCTTGCCAGGGCTGGATGGCGAGGTGAATGAGACTTCATCGCCGACCTTGATGCGGGCGATATCGCCCTCCTTGACCGTGGATTTCACCAGCAGGGAGGAATCATCCGCCACGGTGAGGATGGGGCCTTCGGCGGGCATGCCGGCTTGGCCATTAACGGCGGTGACAACGCCCGCCAGAGGGGAGCGCAGGTCGGCTTGGGAGAGTCGGTACTCTAACGGCCCATTTTCCTTGGCATTATTCGCGCTTGCCGACGCCGCCGATTCCACCGCGTGGTTCACCGCCTGGGACTGGGAAGAAATCTGCTGCTCGATGGCCAGGTTGCTGGCTTGCAGCGCGCGTTCGGCATCGGCAACCGCTTGGTAGGAGGAAGCGGTGGCGCGCTGTTGCTCGCCCAGCTCGCGGTCGATACCGCGGAGGACGCGGCCATAGGATTCCTCGGACTGCTTGAGCTGGCGCTCAGAGTCCTGCACTGCCTCATCGGAGTCCAGATAGCTCAAGAAAGCGCTGGCGGTGTTGAGGCCGGAGGGATCCTCGGTGGCGGTGCCGAGGGAGGCCAGTGCGGACTGGAAAGACTTGGACTCCGCATCGCGCACGCCGGAGCGCGCCTGCTCGACGGCCGCGCGGGCTTCGGCAACCTCGGGGCGGTCGCCCTTGGCGGCGAGGGCATCATCGAGCTTGCGCTGCGCCTCGGCGTACTCGGTCTGCGCCGAGTTCACGGCGGATTGTGCGCTGTTGACCTCCGGGTTGAGGCCTTGGTCGAGGGAATCCTGAAGCTGGCGCAGCTGGAGTTGGGCGTCCTCGATTTGGTGGACGGCCTCGAGCTTTCCTGCCTCTTGGGAGGTGCGCTGGGCTTCGAGCTCGCGCTCGGTTTCGGTGGTGTCCATGCGGCCGAGGAGCTGCTGGGCCTCGACGCGGTCACCCACCTTCGCGTCCAAGGACTGGATGGGGCCGGTCAGCGAGGTGGTCAGCGAGAGTTCGCGCTCGGCAGAAACGGTGCCGGTGGCGGAGACGGAACTGATGAGGTCTTCTTTTGCGGTTTTCGTGACATCGGTTGCGGTGAGCTGAATATCGGAAGACCCACTGGTCAGTGCGTACATTCCACCGCCGCCTGCGAGGAGAACCGCGGCAATAGCGCCAGCAGTGATGCCGAGAGCTTTCTTGTTCATGAATCCCTTACTGTCAGGTTAACGCCGTCATTGAAAATCGGCTTCAGATTAACTCTTGGGATTGCTTCCTGTCATGTACAGCGGGGGAATATAGGAGGTAGATCAGGGTCTACCCTTAGAGGTTTTTAGAAGGGAACATCGATGCGGATATCCTCTGCGCGCGGCAGCGGGGGAAGCGTCGGCATCTGGTCGATGCCGTCCTGGACTTCTGGAGGGATCGGTATAGAGGTGGGGATCTGCGGCGGCGGGGGAAGCTCGGGCTGAGGTTTGGGTCGCTGCGGTGGGGCCGGGCGCGGTGCTGGTGCGGGCGCGGGCGCTGGGGCACGGACGGTGACGGTTTCTACCTGTGGTGATGGTGCCTCAACCGTCGTGGGTGCGGGAGCTGGTGCCTGGGCTTCAGGTTCCGGTTCGGCTGGGGCGGGAGCAATAGATGTGGTGTCGCCCAAGCGGTTGACCGGCTGGGGGACCGCATCCGGCTCCCAGGACGTCGGTTGGGCCGAGGTGATGGGACTGGGTTCGATTCGCGGAGCGGTTTCTGCCTGCGTAGCAGCACAGGCAGAAAGCGGAAGGCAGGCAAGAATGACAAGAAATCGGCGTGAAGCCATGGGAATCCCCCTTAAGTAGTGCCTCTCCGCAGCGCACCCCAGCGCCGAAATAAAGAAAGGCAGGATCAACAGTGTGCTGCCAGCATAGCGCCACAGTGACGGGTGCGCAGCGCGAGTGTGTCGAGGGCGCGCGCGAGGCTTTGGAGGAGCGACCGTGGGACACGAGGGGAGTCCAACTTTTGTATAGGGCTAAAACCGATACAATGTGGGCTATGCCTAACTCCAGCCAGCGAAATCAGCAGAATACGTCCCAGTCCGCCGAGTGGTTCGAGCGCGCCACCAAGGTCACCCCGGGTGGTGTGAATTCCCCGGTCCGCGCCTTCGGATCCGTGGGCGGCCAAGCCCGCGTCATCGCGCGCGGTGAAGGCTCGCGCCTCTGGGATATCGACGGCAACGAGTACGTCGACCTGGTCAGCTCCTATGGCCCGATGATCCACGGCAATGCCCACCCGGCCATCGTGGAGGCAGTGCAGAAGGCGGCTACCGACGGCCTCTCCTTCGGCGCCCCGACCGAGGGCGAGACGCTGTTGGCGGAGCACATCGTCAAGCGCACCGCCGTGGAGCAGGTGCGTCTGGTCAACTCCGGTACCGAGGCCACCATGTCTGCTGTGCGCCTGGCCCGTGGTTTTACCGGTCGCGCCAAGGTACTCAAGTTTGAGGGCTGCTACCACGGCCACGTGGATGCGCTGTTGGCGTCGGCTGGCTCTGGCGTGGCCACTTTCGCGCTCCCGGATTCCCCGGGCGTGACCGGCGCTTCGGCTGCGGACACGATCGTCGTCCCCTACAACGATCTTGACGCGGTCCGCGAGGCCTTTGCCGCGCACCCGGGAGAGATCGCGTGCATTATCGCCGAGGCAGCCGCCGGCAACATGGGCACCGTGGCGCCGGAGGAAGGCTTCAACGCGGCGCTCAAGGAGATCGCGCATGCCGACGGCGCCCTGCTCATCCTCGATGAAGTCATGACCGGCTTCCGTACCTCCTACAAGGGCTGGTTCGGCGTCGATGGGGTAGCGGGTGACCTGGTGACCTTCGGCAAGGTGGTCTCCGGCGGCCTGCCGGCCGCTGCCTTCGGTGGTCGCGCCGACGTGATGGCTTCGCTGGCACCTTCGGGCCCCGTCTACCAGGCGGGCACGCTGTCCGGAAACCCGGTAGCGATGGCCTCCGGTCTAGCATCCCTGGAGCTGGCCAACGAAGAGTTGTACCCGCGCCTGCAGGCCAACGCGGACTGCCTGACCAGCCTGATAACGGCGGCACTTGATGCCGCCGGCGTGGCACACCACATCCAGCGCGCGGAGACGATGTTCTCCATCCGCTTCGCCGAGGGTCAGGGTCGCAACTTCGCCGACATGCAGGCCGCCGATACCTGGCGTTTCGCCCCCTTCTTCCACGCACTGCTGGAGGGCGGCGTCTATGTTCCGCCGTCAGCCTTCGAGACTTGGTTTGTCTCTGACGCGCTCACGGACAAAGATTTTGAGGTAATCGAGGCAGCTCTCAAGCCTGCCGCCAAGGCCGCTGCCAGCGCGCAGCGCCCGCAGTAAACAGACCATTTGAGGGGATAGACACAGGCATATGTCCACCACCATCGTCCACTTCGTCCGCCACGGCGAGGTTTATAACCCGGATAAGATCCTCTACGGGCGCATCCCGGGCTATCACTTGTCCTCCCGTGGGCATTCCATGGCCGCACGCACGGCGAAAGCCTTTGAGGGCCATGACGTGACCTACCTGGCGGCCTCGCCGCTGCAGCGCGCGCAGGAAACCGCGCTGCCGATTGCGCAGGTGACGGGCTTGGAGGTGGACGTCGACAAGGGCGTCATCGAGTCCGGCAACCGCTTCGAGGGCCTGCGCACCAAGGGCTGGAACTCGCAGCTGTGGAACCCGCAGCGCTGGCCGCTCATGGTTAACCCGCTCAAGCCTTCGTGGGGAGAGCCTTTCGAGGAAATCGCCGCACGCATGATGGATGCCGCCGAGCGCGCCCGCTCCAAGGCAGAAGGCCATGAGGCCATCGTGGTCTCCCACCAGCTGCCCATCGTCATGGTGCAGCGCACCGTGCTGGGCAAGCGCTTAGCCCACGCACCGTGGAACCGCGAGTGCGACTTGGCCTCGGTGACCTCGTTGGTCTACCGCAACCGCGAGATCATCGATATCTTCTACTCCGAACCGGCACAGGACATCTAATGGCGCACAGAACTATCCGCGCCGCCGCCGTGGCCGGTGTCGTTGCTGTGTTTGCCTTAGCTGGCTGTACACAGAGCGAGGAGAATGCACAGAACGCCGTTGCTTCCGGCGGCACCTTCGAGTTCATTTCACCCGGCGGGCAGACCATCATTCGTTACGAGGAAGCAGACCGCAAACCACTCAAGGATTTCTCCGGTGAGGACCTGCGGGATGAGTCCACGACGATCAAGCTCTCAGATTTTCAGGATCAGATCGTCGTCCTCAACTCCTGGGGTCAGTGGTGCGCGCCGTGCCGCTCCGAATCAGATGACCTCCAGGCCATCCACTCGGAGCTGCAAAAGCGCAAGGTCGGCACCGTGCTAGGCATCAATGTCAAGGACTTCAACCCGGAGATCTCCCGGGACTTTATGGCCGATAACGGCCTGGAGTACCCCTCCATCTACGATCCGCCCTTCAAGACGGCCGCGGCCCTTGGCGGCGTTCCTACCTCCGTGGTGCCCACCACCATCGTGTTGGATAAGCAGCACCGCCCCGCCGCAGTCTTCCTGACGGAGATTACGGAGAAGGATGTCCTCGAGGTCGTCGACGAGCTGGAGAAAGAACAGTGATCCTTGCCGCTGACGGCGTGGGACAAAGCTTTGCTGATGCCGCCGTGTCCGGCCCGTTCCTTATCGGAGTGCTCGCCGCCGCTGTGGCCGGGTTGGTCTCCTTCGCCTCGCCATGTGTGGTTCCACTGGTTCCGGGTTATATCTCCTACCTCGCCTCCGTGGTGGGCGGAGAGGTTAGTTATGACGAGGAGCTGGGGGTGGGCGTCGGCAAGCGCCGGCGTTGGGCCGTGGTCGGTGCCGCAGCACTCTTCGTGCTGGGCTTTACCATCGTGTTTGTCCTCGCTACGGTGTCGGTTTTCGGTGCCATTTCGGCGCTGACGCTCAACGCGGACACCCTCATGCGCGCCGGTGGCATCATCACCATCCTCATGGGTGTGGTGTTCATGGGCGTGGTGCCGGTGCTGCAGAAGGACACGCGCATGGCACCGCGGCGCTGGACCACGTGGCTGGGCGCGCCCCTGCTCGGCGGGGTTTTCGCCCTGGGCTGGACCCCGTGCCTGGGCCCCACGCTGGCCGCCATCCTGTCCGTTTCTTCCGGCACCGAAGGGACCACCGCGCTGCGCGGCACGATCCTGATCATCGGCTACTGCCTGGGCCTCGGCCTGCCCTTCCTGCTCGTGGCACTGGGCTCCGCCAAAGCCATGCGCACCGTGACCTGGATGCGCAAACACTCCCGCGCCATCCAGATTGTTGGCGGCATCGCCATGATCCTCGTCGGCTTGGCGCTGCTGACCGGGCTCTGGGCAGATTTCATCAACGCCATCCGCCAGTGGACCGTGTCCTATGGCGCGACGCTGATTTAAAGGAGAATTTTCGTGAGATATATCCGCAAGGCCTGGCACTGGCTGACCAGCATGCGCACCGCGCTGGCGCTGCTCTTCCTGCTGGCCATTGCTGCCATTCCGGGCTCGCTCCTGCCGCAGCGCTCGCTCAATGAGTCCAACGTCAATGACTTCATTGAGACCAACGGTAAAGTGGCGGAGATCTACGATAAGCTGCAGCTTTTCGACGTCTTCTCCTCCGTCTGGTTCCAGGCCATCTACGTCCTGCTCATGATTTCTCTGGTGGGCTGCATCATCCCGCGATCGTGGGATCACTACAAGGCCTACCGCACACCGCCGACGCGCGCGCCGAAGTACTTAGAGAAGATGCCGCTCAACGCCACCGGGCACTCGGAGAAATCCCCGGAGGAGATCGCCGCGGCCACCAAGGCCATGCTGAAGAAGTGGCGCGTCAATGAGGTTTCCCCGGAGAAGGATCGCGCGGGCGCGCAGTCTTTCTCCGCCGAGCGCGGCTATGCCCGCGAGCTGTGCAACCTCATCTTCCACATCGCGCTCGTGGCCATCCTGCTCACCATGGCAGCCGGGCGCTTGGTGCACTACGAGGGCCAGGTCATCGTGGTGACGGAGAAGAATTCCCAAGGCGAAACCCAGGAGCAGCCGCAGTCCACGGAGTTCTGTAACACCTCGACCTCGGTCTATGACTCTTTCCGCGCGGGCCCGCTTTTCGACGGCACCGGGCTGCACCCCTTCTGCTTCCTGGCCCACGACTTCACCGCGGACTACCTGCCCAATGGTCAGGCGGAGATGTTCACCTCGAACGTGTCCTATGCCGCGGGCGACGACATCTTCACGGACCCGGAGACCTGGGAGGACTACCAGCTGCAGGTCAACCACCCGCTGCGCATTGAGAGCAACCGCGTCTACCTGCAGGGACACGGCTTTGCGCCGACGATGACGGTGGAGTGGCCAAATGGTGAAAAGCGCACGCAGACCATCCAATTCCAGCCCAATGACACCACGTTCTTCCTCTCCTCGGGCGTGATGCGTTTCGACCCGCCATCGGGCATGTACCCGGACCTGTTTGAGCGCCGCCAGAACCAGATCGCTATCCAGGGCCTGTTCGCCCCGACCGCCGAGTGGTCCGGTGAGAACGGCAAGCTGCTGCAATCTTCCTACCCGGCGATGCTGGATCCGGCGGTGGCCATCGATATCTATCGTGGCGATGCCGGCCTGGATACGGGTACCCCGCAGTCCTTCTTCTCCCTCGATTCCAACCTGGTCCACACGGGCCAGCTGCAGAAGATCGACCGCGTTAATTTGAATCAGGGTGAATCGGTCACGTTGGACGACGGCACGAAGATCACCTTCGACGGCGCCTCCGAGTTCGCGAACTACCAGGTTTCCTACGACCCCTTCCAGAGCTGGGTTCTGGTGTCCGCGCTGGTCATGTTGGTATCCCTGGTCGGCTCGTTGGTGATTAAGCGCCGCCGCGTGTGGGTGCGCATCCGGCCGGGCGCCAACGGCGGCACCGACATCGAGATGGGTGGTCTTGCCCGTACCGACCGCGCCGGCTGGTCCGAGGAATTCCACAAGCTGCACCGCGAGCTCTTGGAGTTGCCGGATCCCGATGACGTGGAGGAAGACGAGCTCTACTCCGCCGACTAAAGGCGCGGATTGCATCCTTCAAAAGTTGGATACTGCAGCGGTTGAGGGGTAGCCTTATGTGCACCATAAATCTCTCCGCTCATGCAGCCTCGTGCGCGAAGCACGGTGTAGGCACGATTGTGAAGGCAAGGTTTCCCACTCATGCAGGTTGATCAAAATCTGTCCAACTTTTCAGACATCGCGGTGCAAACCGCGTTCGTCATTTATGCTCTCGCCTTGGTGCTGTCCCTGGTCTACTACGGCCGGATGCACAGCATCATCGAGGCCATGCGAGCCCGCACGACTGCCGCGGCGCAGCAGCGTGAGCTCGCCACTGTGGGGGCTTCGGCAGATGGCGCCGTGCTTGGCGACGTCCCCCCGACAGCCAACGCAGACAGCGCTGCCCCCGATGCTGACCTAGATACGGATCTGGCGAAGAAGCGGGAGAACGCCGACAAACTCGGCGGCATGACGCAGATGCTGCTGTGGCTGGGCATCGCCCTGCACTTGGCGGCCATCGTGCTGCGCGGCCTGGCAACGGGGCGCTTCCCGTTTGGCAACCTCTACGAGTACGTGCTCATGGTGACCGCCGGCGCCATGGTGGTGGCGACCATTGCCATGCAGCGCAAGGAGTGGCGCACCCTGTGGCCGTGGCTGCTCACGCCGATTCTGGCGTTGATGTTCTATGGCTCCACCAAGCTTTATGCGGAATCCGCTCCGGTGGTTCCCGCACTCCAGTCCCACTGGCTGCCGATTCACGTCACCGTGGTCTCGTTGGGCGCGTCCATCGGCGTGGTCTCCGGTATTGCATCTCTGCTTAGCGTGCTGCGTGAATTCCAGCCGAAGGGCGTTGAGTCTGGTTTCTTCGGTGCGCTTGCCCGCCCGCTTCCTTCGGCGAAGAAGCTGGACCGCTTGGCTTATCGCTTGGGCGTGGTGGCGCTGCCGACCCTGGGCCTGGGTATTGTGCTGGGCGCCATTTGGGCGGAGTCTGCATGGGGCCGCTACTGGGGCTGGGACCCGAAGGAGACCGTCTCCTTTGCCACCTGGATCCTCTACGCCGCCTACCTGCACGCCCGTGCGACGCCGGCCTTCCGCAAGGCCGCACCGTATATCAACATCGCGGCGATGCTGCTCATGATCTTCAACCTGTTCTTCATCAACATGGTTGTCTCCGGCCTGCACTCCTATGCGGGGCTGAACTAAATGGCGGAGACCCCTAAGCCGCGGCACAAGCAGGGCAAGCCGGCGGGCGATAACCCGCAGCTCATCGCTCTCGGTGAGGGCTTTGCGCAGCGCCGCCGAGAACTCGGTATCTTGCAGCAGGCGCTGGCTGAGAAGGCCGGGATTTCGCGCTCCACGCTGCACACCATCGAGCACGGCGGCTCTGGCGTGCGCTGGGAAAAGGTGATTGCGGTGGCTGAGGCCCTCGGCCTTGAGATGACCTTCGAGCCGAAGGCTTAGGCTTCGTCGGCTTCTTCGCCTCTACCGTCTTTGTCCTCGGGGGCCTTGGGTTTCTGGGAACCTTGTGAACCCTGTGAGCGACGGCGGCGCTCTTCTTCTTGGCGCTCTGCCTCCCGCTCCCTGGCGCGGCGCTCTTTGAAGCGCTGCTTCTCTAGGTTCCACAGGAACTCTTCGTCATCGTCTGGGCCCTTGATTGCGGGGCGCTGCGGCTGCTGTGTCTGCTGCACCTTCTTATTCCAACTCGACGGACCAAAGGCCTTCCATACGAGGACCGCCGCGAGGACAAACAAGAGTAGTAGTATCAATCGACCCATGCGTTGTATTCTACGGAATGCCCGCAAAGCAAAAGTGAGAATTATGAGTCAGACAGAAAACACCACCAACACTTCCCAGAACCCCGAACCACCCCAGCCGGATCCGGCCCTCAAGCGCCGCTCCCGCGTCGCTTTGTGGAAGTACGGGGCTGCCCGCGTGGTGCTGTTCATTGTGCTCACCGCGGTGATTCAGCTGCTGGCCATGGCGGTTCTCGGGACCTTTCCGCTGCTGGTCTCCGCCCTGTTGGCGTTGTTTGTGGCGCTGCCGCTGTCCATGCTGATCTTCTCCACGTGGCGCATGGAAGCCACTCAGACGCTGGCGGAGTACTCCGCGCAGCGCAAGGCCCACAAGAAGTGGGTCCAAGAGGAGCTGGCTGGCCGCTAAATCGGTGGTTAAACCAGGGCCAGCGCTACAGCGTTGATAACCGCCCACACCAGCATCGCGCGGCCGGCCATGCCAAGTACCGGGATGAGTTTCGGGCCGCGTGCGCCGCGGTTGACGGTGCGGATAGCACCCAGCGCGAGGGGGAAGTAGAGCAGCGAAGCGAGCGCGGCCCAGGAATCGAAGGCTAGGCCGATGGTGAGTAGTACCGGCAGCAGCAAGAGTGTCATGAATAGCGTGCGGGACTTTTTATCACCCAGGCGCACCGCCAAAGTGATCTTGCCGGTGGCCTTATCGGAGGGGATGTCCCGGATGTTATTGGCCAGGTTTACCGCCGCACTCATACCGCCGATACCCACGGCTAAGGCAAGGCCCGTCCACGTGATGCGGCCGGCCTGCGTGTACTCGGTGCCCAGGACGGCGACGAGTCCGAAGAAAATGAAAACGGCGATTTCTCCGAACCCGCGGTAGCCGTAGGGGTTCTTGCCACCGGTATAGAACCAGGCGCCGGCGATACACACGGCGCCGACGAGGATGAACCAAGCTGCGTTGGCAGCCAGGGAGAGCGAAATTCCCGCGATGGCGGCCACGCCGAAGCAAGCGAAGGCGGCGAACTTGACGTGCTGTGGTTTGGCCAGCCCGCCGCCGGTGAGGCGCTGGGGGCCGGTGCGGTCATCATCGGTGCCGCGGATGCCATCGGAGTAGTCGTTGGCGTAGTTCACGCCGATGATAAGAGCCCAGGCCACGATGAGTGCCAGCAACGCCCGGCCCCAGTGCAAACCATGCGCCGCGGCGGCAGCGCCGGTACCAGCGATAACGGGAGCAAAGGCATTGGCCCAGGTATGCGGGCGAGCACCCTGGAGCCAATCGGCAGGAGTGGCGGAAAAGGCAGACATGCTCACTATTGTGCCACTGGTGTGGTTCGCTGCGGCAATGAGCTGGTGCGTTGGCGAAGGCGGTAGATAATGAGCACCGCGACGAAAACGACGGCATTGGTGACTGTCATTGCGGCAGAGGTAGCTGCGTCGAGGACATAGGCAACCCAAAATCCAACGACTGCGCTGATCGCGGCAACGCCACAGGCAGTCAACACCAGCGTGGGCACGCGCTGAGTAAGCAGTCGCGCGGTCATCGTCGGGAATACCATGAGCGCGATGACCAGCATGGCACCGGCAGCGTGAAAAGCGGCGGTGGCAGTGCAGGCAACCACGGTCATAAAAATGACGTGAAGAACGCGCGTGGGCACCCCGCGTGCGGCACAAAAATCGGCGTCAAAAGTCGTGGCGGACAAACGCGGCAGTGTAAGGGCGAGGAAGAGAGCATTGATACCCAGCACTGCGGCCATGATGTAGCAATAGTTAGGGTTGGAGAAGGCCGCGAGGTTGAGATCACCGACGAGAACCGCGTGGACATCAAGGTGCACGTGGCTCATGTGCGTGGAGATCAAGATGACTCCGGCGGCAAACAGGGCGGGAAAGACCAACCCGAGGGCGGAATCAGCAGTCACCAGTGGGCTTCGCTGGAGCGCATCGGTGCCTAACGCCACTACCAGGGCACCGGCGGCCGCGGTAGCGAGCAGCACGGGCGAATCCAGATCGGAGGTAAAGAGGTAACCGATGGCAATCCCGGGAAGGACGGCATGGCCGATGCCGTCGATAAGCATGGCCTGGCCTTTGAGGACAACAAAGGTGCCGGGGATAGCACAGGCTAAGGCAGTCAGGACGGCAAGGAGACAAGCAGTGGCGGCGAGGGTCATGAGGCGAGCTTTCTGCTGAGGAGGCTGATGGTGACGAGCGCTGCCTGAGCCAGGACGATGACCGGACCGGTGGGCAGCGGGCCGTGCGCAATGGAGACATAGCAGCCGAGAGCAGCGGTGGCCGCGCCGAGGAACCCGGAGAGCGCGATGAAAGGTAGCAAGCGCGTGGTCCAGGGGCGGGCAGCGGCGGCAGGGCTGATGACTACGGCGACCATGAGTACCACGCCGACGACTTTGACACCGAGCACCGTGATGGCGGTGAGGGCGAAGAAACTAGCCGCGTTGAGGAACGAGGCGCGAATGCCGGCTACCTGGGCAAAACTTGAGTCAAAGGTGACCGCGGCCTGCCGGGTGTGAATGAGGAAAAGAAAAAGCAGCACGCAGCCACCGATGATGAGTGTGGAGCGCACATCCGCGCGAGTGAGCGTGGAGGCATTTCCCAGCAAATAATCCTGGATTCCGGCCTTGCCAGGCAATGGTCGGCGGGAAATATACTGCATGAGCAGCATGCCTACCGAGAAAAACGTGGTCAGCGTGGCCGCCATCGCAGTGGTTTGCCCCAGGGGAGTCAACCGCGGGATGAGGTGAATACAGACCACCGCAAGCGTTCCGGTGAGCAGGGCTCCACAAGCAAGGAGCCAGACGTTTCGCCCGTCCCAGCCAATGGCGGTGGCCACGAGGAAGGCGGTGAGCAGGCCGGGCAGGGAAGAATGCGAGATGGCATCGGCCAGCAGGCTGGTGCGGCGAACATATACCAATGGGCCGAGCGCGCCGGCGCAGCCACCGATCAGCACGGTACCCAGGAGTGCCTGGGTATAGGTGTAGTTCTGAAGAAGCTCGAGTGGGTTCATGATGGCAGGGAAAACATATCGGCAATGGCGGACTCTGTGAGAACCTGTTCGGTGGGGCCAGCAGCAACGAGCCGGCCGTGGCCGACCATGAGGACCTCATCGCAAAAGTCGGCGACTTCCGCCAGGTTGTGGTGCACCAGCAGGATGGTCACGCCGTTGTCGCGCAGTTCCTTGAGTACATCCATGATGGCGCGCTGACTTGCGGCATCAACACCAGCGAAGGGCTCGTCCAGGATGATGAATTCCGGATCGCTAACGAGCGTGCGCGCCAACAACACGCGCTGGCGCTGCCCACCAGATAGCGCGGAAATTGGCAGTTGCGCGTGTGCCTGCATTCCGGTGCGAGCAAGTGCTGCGTGGGCGGCGTCTTTGTCAGCGCGGCTGGGCCACTGCCACCAGCGCAGCCCGGCGGTGCGGCCCATCAGGGCAACGTCGAAGGCGGTGGCAGGATAACTCCAGTCGATATTCGCATGTTGTGGCATGTACCCGAGCCGCTGCCGAAAATGCGCAAGATCGACGCCATCGAAGGTCATCGACCCGCAGGCTAGTGGCGGAAGGAGCCCGACCAGCGTGCGGACCAGAGTGGACTTTCCCGACCCATTCGCGCCTACCAGTCCGGTGATGGTCGCGGGGGTGAGGGTGAAGGTGGCGTCGTGAAGCACCGGCGTGCGGGGATAGCCGGCGGTGAGGTTTTCAACGTGGAGCATTAGCTCAGTGCTTTCGCCACGGCGCTAGCATTGTGCTCAAAGGCTCCGAGGTAGGTATCGGTGGGGGCTTCCGGGCCGAGGGTATCGGCAAAGAGCTCCTCATCCGAGATGGTGACTGTCCAGTTGCGGGATTCTACGGCTTCCTTAAGAGAAGTGATGGCCTGTGGGTTCGCCTGGTTGTCTTGGAAGATGACGGGGACCTTTTTCTCCGCGATGGTATCCGCGAGCTCGGAGATCTCAGTGGCGGACTTGGTGGCTTCGGTGGTGACGAAGTCGGTGGCTTGGACTTCAAAGTCGAAGGTCTTGCCGAAGTAGTTGAAAGCGTCATGGCCGGTGATGAGAACGCGCGGGGAGGCGTTTTCGAGTTCCTTAGCGGCCTTGTCGTGCGCGGCTGCAATCTTGTCTTCATATGCATCGGCGGCCGCGGCATAGTCTTCGGCATTGTCAGAGTCGATTTCACCGAGTTTGGTGCCGATGTGATCGACGACCTGGCTCCACAGCTCGGGGCTATTCCAGATGTGCGGGTCGTAGAGTTTTTCGCCCTTGTCGCCTTGCTCGGGCCACGGCAGGAGGTCAGCAGTATCGAGCTGTTCGCCAACTGCTAGCTGCTTCTCACCGAGGGAGGAGAGCTGGTCCACCATTTGCGCCTCGAGGTGAAGGCCGTTCCAGAGGACGAGGTCGGCGTCCTGCATCTTTTCAATATCGCGCGTGGTGGGCTGGTAGGTGTGTGGATCGCCGCCGGGGCCGACCATGGTGGTGATGTCGGCGTCCGGGGCGATGTTGGCGGCCGCATCAGCCAAGTAACCGGTCGTGGCGAAGATCGTCAGATTGTCGTCCTGGGCTTCGGCGGAGTCGCTGCTGGTGCAGGCAGTCAGCGCGGTGGCAGCCACGAGGGAAGCGAGGGGAAGCGCAATAAGTTTCTTCACGGGAAACCTCTCTTATTAAAAGTGAATGTCGATGTTCAATAGATTGAACTTGAAAGAGCATAAGTCCTGAAACCTTTGGAAGCGATAGGCTGAACTACGATGGGGGGTATGCACATCAGTGAGCTGCCCGAACGCACCCAGGACTACCTCAAGATCCTCTGGACCTATGAGGAGAAAGAGGGCGCTAATACCGCGATGCCGCTGGGGGACCTAGCTAAAGCGGCGGGGCAGAAGCTGCCCACCACGTCGGAGGCGGTCAAACGCCTGGCCGCGAAGGGGCTGGTGGAACATGAGCGCTACTTTGGAGTCCGGCTTGTTGAGGAAGGCCGGCGGCTGGCTGTGACAATGGTGCGCCGGCATCGACTCCTGGAAACCTTCCTCGTGCGCACTCTGGGCTATACCTGGGATGAGGTGCACGATGAGGCAGAAATGCTAGAGCACGCGACGTCCGACAGGCTCGTTGAACGTCTCGATTCTTTCCTGGGCAACCCCGCCCGCGATCCGCATGGTGATCCCATACCTGCCCCGGACGGCACTGCCGAGCCGGTCTCGCGCATTACGCTTATCGACGTCCCCGCGCAGACCCCCGTCACCGTGGAGCAGGTCACTGACGCTGACGGCGAATTTTTGCGCTACCTGGATAAATATGGAGTGCGGCCGGGAGTGGAATTGACCGTCGTTGCCCCCTCGGTTGCGGGTGTGCTCGAGGTTGCCGTCGACGGCGGTGCGCACTTCCCCCTCGGGGAATCCGCTGCGCGCGGCATTGCCGTACGCAGCTTTGGCGAAGCGGAGGCTTAGCTGTCCCACATGCGGGCGACGGCGAGGCGGTCTACCTTGCCGGGGCCGGTGGTGGGGAGCTGGGCCAGGCGCTTGAAGTCCTTGGGGATTTGCCACCGGGGAAGGCCACTATCGTCGAGAGCCACAAGGATATCGCCGACATCCGTCCATCCGGTATAGGCAGCGACGATCATCTGTCCCAAGCGTGGGTGGGGGATGCCGACCACGCACACGCCGTCCACTCCCGGCACGCGAAGGATGTGCTGTTCGAGCTGTTCTGGATGGAGCTTTAAACCGCCGGTGTTCAGGATGTTGTCGAGGCGCCCGGTGACGGTGAGGTGGCCGTCGTGAAGCGCGCCGGCGTCGGAGGTAGCAAACCACGAGGTGCCGGACTCATCGACCACGAAGGCATCTGAGTCCACGTTTCGGTAGCCCTGCGCAATCATGGGCCCGCCGAGGTAGATGCGGTTCTCCTCGCCGAGGCGAACACGAGCGCTATCCAGTGGCTGTCCGTTGTAGACGCAGCCACCGGAAGTCTCCGAGGAACCGTAGGTGGTGACGATGGTGATGCGCAGCTTCTTCGCTGACTCCAACAGTTGCGGGTGGGTGGCAGCACCCCCGACGAGGATGGCGTCAAAGGTGCGCAGGGCCTCGATTCCCTCTAGCGAATCCATGGCCTTAGCCAGCTGCATGGGGGTCAGTCCCGTGTATGAGCGATCCCCGGTGGCGGCCAGCTCGTGCGCGGCGCAGGCGAAGTCGGGGATAGAAAAACCTTCCGACAGGTCAAGACAGAGCGGCTCTACACCCGCGACGAGCGAGCGGATTAATACCTGGATTCCCGCGATATGGGCGGCAGGCATGGCTAGCAGCCACTGGCCGGTGCCGCCGAGAGCCCGGTGCGTGGCATCGGCGCTGGAGACCAAGTTGGCGGCCGTGAGTTGCGCGCCCTTCGGTGTGCCCGTGGACCCGGAGGTGGCCACGACCAGCGCGATGGAGGAGTCAATGGGTTCTCCTGCGCGCATGTGGTTGCGCAGGAGCTGCGCGCGGGTGCGGTCCTCCGCCGGGACGGGCAGGAAGGTGGCTTGTCCTGCGATGGCCGCTTCCAGATCAGGGAGGATGGCGGCGGGGTCATGTGGATTGACAGGCAGAGGAGAGAGGATGGTCACGGTTAGCTAGGTTACCGCCCGCGGTGCTCATAGGGGTTGATGAGCTCATCCTCCTGATCGAAGGGGCGCTCACCGTCCCTCTGAGCCTGCTGGATGCGGCGTAACATCCACACTCGCGATGCGATGACGGCAATGAGCGCGATGGCCGCGAGGGCAATGGCGAAATACAGCACTGTGGATTCTCCTCGAGGAATGACGATTAGTAGTAGTACGGGAAGTCATCCCAGTTGGGCTCGCGCTTCTGAAGGAAGGACTCCTTGCCCTCGACGGCCTCGTCTGTCATGTAGGCCAAGCGGGTGGCTTCGCCGGCGAAGACCTGCTGGCCCATGAGGCCGTCATCGGTGAGGTTGAAGGCGAACTTGAGCATGCGCTGGGCGGTGGGGGACTTCATGTTGATTTCGCGCCCCATCTGGATGGCGGCGTCCTCCAGATTGGCGTGGTCAACTACCTCGTTGACCGCACCCATCTCATACATGCGCTGTGCGTCATAGGTGCGGCCTAAGAAGAAGATCTCGCGGGCGTACTTTTGGCCCACCATCTTGGCCAGGTAGGCCGAGCCATAGCCGGCATCGAAGGAGCCGACGTCGGCGTCAGTCTGTTTGAAGCGGGCCTCCTGGCGGGAGGCAATGGTCATATCGCACACCACGTGCAGGGAGTGCCCGCCGCCGGCGGCCCAACCGTTGACCACGGCGATGACCACCTTGGGCATGGTGCGGATGAGGCGCTGGACCTCCAAGATATGCAGGCGGCCGCCCTCAACCTTCTCGCGGGCGGTGTCCACGGTGGATTCATCGGCAGTCGCGTCATCATGCGCGTGCTCCGTGGCGTAGCGGTAGCCGGAGCGGCCGCGGATGCGCTGGTCACCACCGGAACAAAACGCCCAGCCGCCGTCCTTCTGGGAGGGCCCGTTGCCGGTCAGCAATACCGTGCCGACATCCGGGGCGCGACGCGCGTGGTCCAGCGCGCGATAAAGCTCATCCACCGTGTGCGGACGAAACGCATTGCGCACCTCGGGGCGGTCGAAGGCGATGCGGACGATGCCGTCCTTGCGCTGGGGCTTCGGACCGTCACTGATGAGCCGGTGATAGGTGATATCCGTCAGGTCTTCAAAGCCCTCAACGGGGCGCCAGAGTTCCGGCTTGAAAGGATTATCGGTGCTGTAGTTTTTCTGCTCGCTCATGGCACACCAGCTTAATTGGAAAGCGGTGCGCCGGAAGTATAGTCCCCATTCCCAAACCCTCACCCACACTCTCCGCCCAGCGCGGCGGTGATAAACAATAAACAATACTGCGGGATTATCCCCGTCAATGTGCACGTGTACTCCGTACCAGCGCGGTACACCATACAGTGGGACGGAATCGAACCTCCCTGCCTTCTTGCGCTACGAAGGCGCCTGAGAAGCACTGGGCTCTTCCCTGCCCAGTAAGGGTTGCGCTCGCTGCGAAGGGTGTGGGCTACCGTCGCGCGCTTGACGCGCGACATGACTACATGTCGAACGACATGACGTGCCGCAAGAATGCGGCACAACTAGCGGCAGACCTTATTTAGTTATCAGTTCCGTATTCCAGTTCAGCTGCTGGATGCGGGTATCTAGCTCGCGGTACTGGCGGGCCAGATCATCGGCGCGCTCGCGCAACTTCGGCACGGGCACCGTGGCCACGAACTTGATCTCCGAGCGGGAGTAACGGTCGTGGCGCGCACCCGCACGCTCTGCCAATCCCTGGTAGATGCGGCGCTTGCGCAGCAGACCATCACGCAGCGCCAGCGCTTCCATGAGCGTGATCTCATCGTCGAACGCGGTGGCCGTGTTCGTGGCGTTGATGGCGATGACGAGCTCATCGATGCGCTTGGTCACGCCTTCCAGCTCACGGAGGAGATCCGTCGGGTTCTCATCCGGTTCATCGCCTTCCTGAATGCGGACCGTCGCCGCGAGCCGGTCACTCAGCGAGTTGAGGCGCTCCTGCGCCTGGGCGCGCTCGGCCAAGGCTTCAGCAAGTAGCATGATTCCTCCTTAAGAAGTTAGAAGAATTAAGCTAGGGCTACGGCGCTTCGCTGTCAATAGATGATGAGATCAATTTCAGAGTCTTTGCGACAATTCGACTTTCCGCGTCCCTGGAAATCCTTCACTAAGCTATTGATAGCAGGGTAGTGAGGCTGGGGTTCAGTTCTCAATACCCCTGATAGACTTCAACCCTTCTGTCTGCCGTACAATTGCCCGCTGGGGTTCAGTTCTCATTACCCCTGATAGACTTCTCGCATTGATAGAAACAGTTCGACCGCCGCTGGGGTTCAGTTCTCATTACCCCTGATAGACTTCAGTGTGGCCCCAAAAGGGTCGTTTAACTGGAGTTTATCGGTGATCCTCCGCTAGAAAATCGTGAGCTGAGGTGGGGTATTCTCCATTTCGGAAGGCTCTGATTTGGAAAAGCGAATCGCTTTCGACCATTGAATATCAGTGACGGATATGATTCTCACATCTCCGCCTTCTGGTAGACCAGACTTGATTTGCTTGACGGTTGTCGCGATACGGGAGGCGAGGGGGAAATACTGAACGTAAACGCTTAGTTGGGATCTACAAAAGCCAAGGTCTAAGAGGGGGCCCGGCCCCCGGAAAGTAGACACCATGGGGTGGTGAAATTGTGGGGCTTACTTTAGCGCATTGTTACGCTGCGTGGGCTTCGTACTCTGTGGGGGTGAGGTACTTGCACCAGGAGTGTCTTCGGCTGGTGTTGTAGCGCACGCACCATGCGAAGACGTCTCGTCGGCAGACGAGCTGGTTGGCAAAGACTTTCTTGTCTTTGAGGACCTCTCGTTTCAGGGTGGCGTTAAACGACTCTGCCAGCGAGTTGTCGGCACTGGTGCCAACTGCGCCCATGGATTGGGTGACGTTGAGCCTGCGGCAGGTGGCCTGAAACTGCGATGAGGCATAGACACTTCCGTGGTCCGAATGAAAGATCGCCCCGGCAAGACTCCCGCGGGTGTGGTGCGCGTGCTCGAGCGCTTCCTCGACGAGTTCGGTGCGCATGTGGTCGGCGATGGCAAAGCCGACGAGCATCCGTGAATAGCAGTCAATTACTGAAGCGAGATACATATTCGACCCGTCCGCGATCGGCAGATAGGTGATATCGCCAACTAGCACCCTATTTGCAGCCGGAGCCGTGAAATCTCGCTTGACCAGGTCGGCAAACACCACGCGGCCAGGCCCACGCCTGGTGGTGGTGACCTTGCGTTTTTTGGTGTAGCCACGCAGGCGAAGCTTCTTCATGATCCGGGCGATGCGCTTATGGTTGACCGGCCCATTGTCGTTGTAGGCGTCGTTATAGGTCAGCTCTGCCGCGATGCGTTTGGCACCGTAGAGCTGGTCTTTCTCGTTAAAGACCGCCTTGATCTTCGCCCCTAGCATGGCATCGTCAATTAGCCGGCGGTGCCGTTGGGCGCTGCTGGCTTTCCATTTGTAGTAAGAGCTGCGATTGAGCCCAAGGACGGTGCACATCCGCTTGACCGAGTACTCGGTGCGGTGGTCCTCGACAAACTGGAAGCGGATCACCAGTGTGTCTCTTCCATGAAATATTTGGCCGCCTTGCGCAAGATATCGCGTTCTTCTTTCAGCCTGGCGTTTTCTTGCTGCAGTTGGCGTATCTTTTCTGCATCCGTGAGTTGCTTGGCATGATCAGCACGTGCAACCGGTGGCCTCTGGGTCTTTGCACCGGTGCCGTACGTATCGACCCACGTGCGAAGCGTGGTGCGGTAGATCCCTAAATCTTCGGCTGCGGCCTTGAGCGAGAGATGTGGATCGTTCTCGTACATCGCGACTGCGTCGCGCTTGAACTGATCCGAATAAACCTTCCTAGGCATGGAGGTAGATTACCTTTCCCCGACCCAACACGGTCGGAATCGGAGGTGTCTACCAAACAGGGGGCAGGTCCAGGTGGTTTCGAAACCGGTTGGCCTCTCTGGTTTGAATTCTTGATTTAACGGGAAGATCGAACATGACCACGCACCACATTGGTTCACTATCTTTCGCCGGCATCGAGTTTTCCTTCCCAGACGGGAACGTTTAGGTGTTTTAGATTTCCCTCGATATATAGGCCATATTGTTGGCTGAACTCATTAAAAGCTGTGCTTAAGGATTTTCCACTGGAATTGAAGGGGCTGTTTAGATACTGCGATATGAGGGTCTTTTGCGGAGATCCTAATGCTTGTCCGTCACTGGAAACGGTGAATACAACCTGATCAACCATTGGTCGAAATGGTTCAATAAGGTCATCGACCAATGCCCACTTGTTGCCGCGGCCGTGGTGGAATACGCCTAATGCTCCAGATAATCCAGCGCTAGCTACAGCTCGAATGCCGTGGCCGCGCAAAAGTGTGTAACCGTAATCGAGCGCAGAATTCCAGCCAGGTTCTCCGCTGCCAGGTAAACGTAAGTAAGCATGACCATGGGAGATGCAAGACCAGTATTTGCGCGCTGCCTGTGCTTCAAGATTCTCTGGATCGCCAGATTTAACGGTACGAGAGAGGGCGTAGAGTTCCTTGGCTCCAGGCTTAGCTAGTGCTTTTAGAACGGAAGCTTGACCAGAAATTTTGGCTGCGACAATTCGAGACCAAGCTTGCTTCTTTTTGGGCAAAGATAATTGTGATTGGGCTTGGTGGCGAGCACCGATCCGGGAATGTTCGTTCCATGGGTAAGCACCGCCGACCGGAACGTTTCTCCAGTCGCAAACTAAGAGGGCGATGTCGTAGTCACTGAGCTTCTGGAGAACGGCACCGCTGATTGTGCTTTCTGAGCCAATGAGGACGACTGCGATTTGGGCTAGCGGCAGCGAAACATCGGTTGGAGTATCTTCTCGATGGATGATGAGCTGGCCCCGGGAATACCGGAGAGACCCCTTCAAATTGAGACAATCAATGACCCGCCACCCAGAGTTCATTATTCTGCCTTCCAAGAAATGGGCAGATGAGCCTTGCTAGTCAGCCTTATTCTTCCCAGAGCATCTCGACGGACCACAGTCATGTTGCCTTCACCAAAAGCTTTGTTTACGGCTGGCAGCCAGCCCGGTCTATCTATTACTTTCTTGGAGGCTTGAGACACATCGGAAGATAGTCCCTCGGCACTCATATAAAGTGGGCGCAGTCGCAACTTAGAGTTTGAGAAGAACCCATCTAGGCGCCAGCGTTGAATTTGTCCAAACTCTTTTTGCACTTCCGCAATCTGTCCGGTGTTGAAGCTTGAGGTGTCGATGACTAGCTCATCGTCTACAACCAACCAACCAATATACTCTGCCGTGCCGTCGGCAAGGGCCTTGCGCAGTTTGGGCTCTGCCTGGCGGACTGACATTGTCTGCGGTTTGATCTCAGCGGAGAACAGGTCCCCATGTCGGTGCTGCATTAGATCGACATTATAAACCCGCAACATGCTGAAGGAGGAAGCCTTTTTCCCGGGGATTTTATAGATCCGGGCATGGTGGAAACGGCTTAGTTCAGCGTAACCACCTCGTACCTTGATAGCGCCTGCACCAACTGGAAAGACTTCGATTTCGTCGTCGGCATCGTACCAAGTGCCGTGCACACGAATTCGTCGTTCGGGATTCTCTGGCAGACCTTCTTTAGGATCGAAGTCTTCTTCGCGAGTGAGTGCACACCATAATGCTTCGGTGGATGCCCTGTCGATATCGGTGACCGAAATAGCATCGCCGACGCGTATCTTCTTTAACTCTCCGATTGTGTCCTCGTGGGCGCGTCCGTTGCCGATGCGTAGCCTTAGATTCGAGGTAACTACGACTCGGTCTTCATCCAACGCCTGCTGCAAGAGCATGGCGAGTTTTCGCATCTTAGGCAGCCAAGCATTCCACGCCGCGCGATGTGCTTCATCAGCTCCAGTGAATTCTTTCCACTGGGGTGCAGAGCGAAGCAGCTCAGCTTCTCGCTTTTTGTTTGAACGAATGGCAAGAGTTTCTGCGACGTAGTTTTGAGTAAAAGCTACTACTGCAGCATCGACAGCATGATGACGACGGTCGAGGCGAGATTTTCCAGTGCCATCGATGAAACGTAGTTGGCCTGATATTCCCGAAGCACGGCGAGCTTCCGCAGTGAGTGCACCTCGATAGACACTTACGGTAGTGCCGTTATCTTGAAAGCGCTGCGCAACTCTGCCGCGTAGTTCGTTCGCCATCCAAGCAACAGATTCCATCGAGCGGGCGTCGATTGGTTCATCCATGGCGGTTCGCTTCAGTCGCTCGCGGACGCTGGTACGGAATTTGTTGAAGTCCTTTGCTGACATGCCGGAATCTTCGGCCCAGTGGCGCGTACGGTCGAGTGCCTCCTTAACGCTCACACCTGGAATTCCAGACTGGGCTGCCCAAACAGCAAAGGGGAAGTTTTTCTTGGACAGATTACAGCGATGACACACAGCCACGAGGTTGTCACGAGTATTGGTGGAGCCTTGGCCAGCGCGGGGGACAATATGATCCATCTCGCACGTGGAATAAGTGATTGGTTCCCCGCAGTAGGCGCATTGGCAATTTTGGCGTTGTACTGATTGGAACCGCCAAAGGTCGGCACTGCGTGGCTTTCCTTCGATGCCTAGTTTCTCCTGCATATCTTGGAAAAGCTTTTGGTTGCGTTTATGGCGCGCGTTGTTCTCGCGATCAATTTCGTTAGCCTTCGATTTACTGACGAACCCATCGCGGACGTGTTCAATTACGACGGACTTTGGGGCACCCCATACGTCTGCGGCTGCTTCCAGCCACCTTGCCACGCCTTTCAGAACGCGATCTACAGCTGGGTTTCCTACTGGTTCACCAATTCGAGGAGCGGGAGGGGTCCAATCCTTGGGGATGTTAAATTCCGCCAAACGTGCCGCGTAAAGATCAAGATTTTCGTCCAGCATGCGGCTAGTTAGTCGCTTCAGAGTGTCTTCGCAGTATGCGGCACGGCCCATCGGCAGATGTAGAGAATCGAGCTTCTCATGCTCGGTCTCGTCGAGCTCCGCGAAGAAAGCTTGAACTTGAGCTCCTTCAGGGGAATCGAAATCATCAACTTCGGCATTCGACAGAGACTTGAGCATGGCGGCGCGTTCGTCATCCGAGGCCCGCTCCCACCAGGCAGCTAAAGGCTTCACCTTGCAGCCGAGAATCGTCCGGTTGGTGTCATGCACAGGTGGTCGAGCGCCTGCACGTTCGCCATCGTCAGTCATTATGGCCGTTCCTCTTAGTTGGCCACGGTCAATGCGCAAAAGCTCGGCTATGTCTAACCAGGTGGGTTCTTTCTTGTGAGAAAGATTGACAAGGTAATTAAAAACAATCAGCCGCTCATCGCGATCAAGGGGAGAGGTATCGCCGCCGCGGTTGATACGGAGGTTTCCGGTGAGAGCAGCGATACGGTACTGCTGAAAGACGTCAGAAGCTTTTAGAGCTCGGTCTTGACTGGGTTGCAGGGGGTCCTTGCCGACGCGCCCTTGTTGAGCACCTTTGGGGGATTCAGCCTCGAAGACTAGTTCTAAAATGTTTTTCCGTAGTGTGTCGTCTATCTTTTGGACACGGCAAATCTCGTTGATTTCGCGCGCGTGGTCTATCTGATGCAGCCGCGCAGAAATAACTGCCTGCTTCACCTCGTTTGCGGGCTTCTTGTCGTCTTTCTTCTTGCCACCGCCTCGTAGCCTGTCGGTACCCAATTGAGCAAAGGAAATGAGTTGCCCAACGGTGGCATCGTGAGGGGACCTGACCCCTGTTTGGTAGACACCTGATA
>NZ_KV803702.1:0-27132 GCF_001811145.1 Corynebacterium sp. HMSC062A03
GCCAAGTACAGGCCCGCGTCTGCTGAACAGTCACCTGCAGGTCTGTACTTCCACGTCTGCACTTATAGGGCCTAGACACCCACCAGGACTTAAACAAACCTTGCTATAGATTTACCCACGGTCAGAACAACGACCTTCCCGCACCACCAAAAACCTTCCTGCATAAACGAAAAATTCTCAACAATTTCGTCAGCTAGGTCATACACCCGAAAAGTATCGAGCAGGTTACAGCAATCCGAAAGTTAGCCGCCTCTATCGAGCCATCAGTCTTTTCCTCATACCCCGGCCGAAGCAAAAATGGTCCCCCGACCACCGCTACAGCGGGCCGAGGGTAACTCTACAAGGACAAAGGAAAGACTCTACGTTTAACGCAGGGAGGATGATCATGCAGTGAGGCGGCAGACTGCCTCCCGGATGACCTCAGGGCGCTTGCAGAAAGCAAAGCGCACCTTGTACTTCCACGGCTCGGGATTGTCCGTGAAGGCCGCCAGCGGGATGGCGGCCACGCCCTTCGTTTCGGGCAGCTGCATGCAGAAGTCAATGCCGCTTAAGCCGGTAGAAGACACATCGGCAACCACATAGTAAGTGCCGCCGGTGTCATGCACATGGAATCCCAGCTGCTTGAGACCTTCTACAAGGATGCTGCGGCACTCTGCAAGTTCAGCCACCATGCCGTCCAACCACTCTTGTTCATTACGCAGGGCATGGGCCACGGCTGGCTGGAAGGGTGTGGTGGAGACGAAGGTGGTGAATTGCTTGGCTTTGATGACGCCGTCGAGAAGCTTAGGCTCCGCAATGGCCCAGCCGGTCTTCCACCCGGTGCAGTTGAAGGATTTGGCGGCAGATGACACGGTGACGGTGCGGGAGGCCATTCCCGGCAGGGAAGCGATGCTGACGTGGTCGGTGCCGAAGGTGAGGTTTTCATAGACCTCATCGGCGAGAACCAGCAGGTCCCTTTCCACGCAGAGTTTGGCGAGCTCGGTGAGTGCTTCGCGGGAAAAGACCGAGCCGGTCGGGTTGTGCGGGGTGTTGATGATGACCATGGCGGTCTTATCGGTCACGGCTGCACGCACCGCATCGACGTCGATATCCCAGCTATTGCCGGATTCCTTCAAGGGGACGGGGATGCGGGTGGCGTCGGCAAGCGCGATGGCAGCGGCATAGGCATCGTAGTAGGGCTCGAGGACAATGACCTCGTGGCCCGGTTCTACCAAGCCGAGCACCGTGGCGGTAATCGCTTCGGTAGCGCCGGCGGTGACCACGACGTGGTCCTGGGGTACGGAGTAGGTCTCCGCGATGGCGCTGAGCAACTCCGGGACCCCGCGCAGGGGAGCGTATTGGTTGTTGCCACCGGCGATGTTTTCCTGGGCGATCTCCAGCATGCGCTGCGGGCCGTCGCTATCGGGGAAACCCTGGCCCAGATTTACCGCGTCATTCTCCACGGCGAGGGCGGTCATGGTGGCGAAGATGGTTTCGCCGAATTCTTGTAGTCTCTCAACTGTCATTTACAGCACCAACAAATCGTATTTCGTAGCTTTCACATCGGTCAGACGCTTGCGGGCGCGCTCGAGGCGCTGCCACTGGTCTTCCGGAATGGATTTGCGGGCAATCGTCACGGTTTCCGCATCCGGGGTACCCCAGGCAATCGGCATGGGGGTGATTTGCTGCCAGTGGTCTTGATCGCCGCTGCTGCGCTGACCGGAGACCGCGGCCACCGGAACCTTGGTTCCCACGGTGCGCTTAATGCCCGGGATATTGGTGACCGTGCGCAGGCAGGCGCCCCAGCGCGGCGGAGCCTTCGGGTCCACGTTGGTATTCACCAGCGCCATGAGGACCATGTCGCGCTCGTTGACCTCTGCGACGACGGCGGGGGCTAACGGATAGGAATCATAGAGTTTCTGAGCCGAGCCGACCTTGCTTGAGGCCAAGACGCCGATGACGGCGCAAAAGATTCCGAAGAGCACCATGCCCAGCGCTAGTGTGATGCGCCCAACGGCCTCCATGCCGAAGTAGACGGCAATGCCGCCGATGATAATTAAAAGGCCCATGATGAGTCCGGAATTGCGCAGGCGCGAGGAATCGCGGAGGAGCTCGTTGTTCTTTTTGGCAAAGTCTTCGTTGACTGCAAACTTGAAAATCTTCATCAGCTCACAAGTCTACTTCGTCGACCAGCCGGTAGGCATAACCTTGCTCGGCCAAAAAGCGCTGGCGGTGCATGGCATATTCCGCATCAATCGATTCACGCGCCACCAGAGTGTAGAAAGTTGCTTCCTGCCCGTCCTTCTTCGGCCGTAGCAGGCGGCCTAGACGCTGGGCCTCCTCCTGGCGGGAGCCGAAGGTACCGGAGACCTGGATGGCCAGGGCGGCTTCGGGCAGGTCAATGGAGAAGTTGGCCACTTTAGACACCACGAGCGTGGCGAGCTCACCTTCGCGGAATTGCTGGAAGAGCTTCTCGCGCTTGGCGGTGGAGGTCTTGCCGTCGATAACCGGTGCGTTGAGGTGCTCACCGAGCTCTTCCAGCTGGTCCACGTAGGCGCCGATGATGAGTGCCTGCTGGCCTGCATGTTTCTTCAGCAGCTTGTCGACGGCCCGCAGCTTAGCGCCTGCCGACGCCGCAATCCGGTAGCGCTCCCGCGCTTGTGCGGTGGCATAGAGCAGGCGTTCCTCCTGCGTCATGTCTACGCGCACCTCGACGCAGTCCGCGGTGGCGATATAGCCGGCGGATTCCAGCTCCTTCCACGGCGCGTCATAGCGTTTGGGCCCGATGAGCGAGAAGACATCGCCTTCGCGGCCGTCCTCGCGGATCAACGTGGCGGTCAGCCCTAGGCGGCGGCGCGATTGGAGGTCGGAGGTCATGCGGAAGACCGGGGCAGGCAGAAGGTGGACTTCGTCGTAGATAATAAGTCCCCAGTCGTGGGAATCGAAGAGCTCGAGTGCGCGGTATTCGCCCTTGGTCTTGCGGGTAACCACTTGGTAGGTGGCGATGGTAATCGGCTTGATTTCCTTCTTCTCGCCGGAGTACTCACCAATTTCCTCCGGCGTGAGGCTGGTGCGGCGCAGTAGTTCATCGCGCCATTGGCGCCCGGCCACGGTGTTGGTCACCAGGATGAGCGTGGTGGCCTGTGCCTTGGCCATGGCGGCTGCACCCACGATGGTTTTGCCCGCGCCACAGGGCAGGACCACGATGCCGGAGCCACCAGACCAGAAAGAATCAGCGGCATACTGCTGATAATCGCGTAAGCTCCAGTCCACTTCCTTTGTGCTCAGCGCGATGGGGTGGGATTCGCCGTCGACATAGCCGGCGCGGTCATCGGCGGGCCAGCTGGCCTTGAGCAGCTCCTGTTTGAGCCGCCCGCGCGCGGATGGTGGTACGGCGATGGTGTTGTCATCAATGCGCGGGCCCAGAAGTTCGCTGACCTTCTTGGTGCGCGTGAGCTCCTCCAGGATGACAGGCTCGTCCGATTCGAGAATGAGGCCGTGGGCCGGATGTGCCAGCAGGCGCACGCGGCCGTACCGCGACATGGTCTCGGCGACGTCGATCAGCAGCGCCTGCGGCACCGGGAAGCGGGAGTAATTCTCCAAAACGTCCACGACTTGCTCGGCATCGTGCCCGGCGGCGCGGGCATTCCACAGAGCCAGTGGGGTGATGCGATAGGTGTGGATGTGCTCGGGGGCGCGCTCCAGCTCAGCAAAAGGTGCGAGCGCTGCGCGAGCCTCGTCGGCCTGCGGGTGATCCACCTCGAGGAGGACGGTCTTGTCCGATTGGACGATGAGTGGTCCGGGCATAACTAGGGCCTTTCTACTCTGGGCGTCAGGGAAGGACTCAATCCCTGTCGGCGAAGCGGACGGAGGAAATGCGGTGAACCGGGAAGCGCACGGGTTTGCCCGCTGCGCCTAGGGCATCAATGTAGCCGCCTTCCACAGACAGTGGCTTCACAGTCACGGTGCGCAGCTCGCCGCTTTTATCGGCATAGGAGATCACGATATCGGCGTGGAAGCGCGCGGCGGCACGGGCGAGCGTGAGGGGATCCGGTTCCTCTTCCTTCTGCGCGCTGGGATTCTGTGCTGACTTCTGCAAAGCCTGAAGCGCTTGGTCCACCGAGGCCGGCTCCCGCTTGTGGGCTTTCGGACGAGGCGTAGGAAGCAGGTAAGGCTCGGGTGCGACGGTAAGGGAGGCGCCGGATTCATCCTCCGCAGTGGGGGAGAGGCCCTTAGCGCGCAGCTTCTCCAGTAGCTCGCCCACGCGCAGCTGAGATACCGCCACGGTGGGCGCGAGTAGACGCAGGCCCGGGACTGAGGCAACAGCGAGCTCCAGCAGCGCGGGATCCTCACTGCGCAAATAGGACAGAGCAGGTCCACTGCGGAGGGTGCCATGGCGCTTGGCGACGTCCCCGATGGCAAACCCCAATGCCTGCGGCACGCCTGTCGGGGAGTGCGCTTCCAAAAAGTCGATCATTTCCTGCGCGGTGAGCCCCTGGTCCATGCCGCGGCGAATAGTGGCCTCACTGATGCGGTACACACTGGCTAGGCCTGGGGATTCGAGGTCCGCCAGGGATGCGAGGGTGCGGTGTGTGCCTGGTTCAAGGGGGCCGGGAACGAGGACGGTGAGGTCTTGCTGGATGATAAATTCGCTGACGGTATCGGGGACGAGGCTGGTGGCTGCGGCGGAATCACCCAGCACGTTAGTAGCCTTGCCCAGTGCCACCGCGCCGATCCACTCGGCTTCGGCGCGCAGCTGCTCAATGGTCACCGTGCGCGTGTGGCTGGCAAAGAGTGGGGATCGAAAGCGCAACTCTTCCCAGAACTCATCGTCATTCAGCGCGACTGCGGAGTGTGCATAGACGCCGAGAACGAAAGCGCGGAAGCGCGGCAGGCGGCGCACGAGGCTATCCTCCGCGAGCACCCGGGTCTCAGCCCAGCTGGCCCAGGGGGAGGTACGCCAGGCGTCGAGAAGAATGCGCCACTTCTCCCCGAGGTCGGCCTCGAGCCAGTCCTGGGAGCCGGTGGTAGGCGCGAGGAAGTGGCCCTCTAAGCCATCCGGCTCACCCCGGTGGAGAAGCCTAGCGTGGTGGCCCAAGCAGATGAGCCGCGCGACCTCCTCCTTTTCCAGAGCGAGATCCTTGGCCAGCTGGTTGAGTGGGCGAACGCCGACCGAAGAATCCTTGAGCAGAGTTACCGGATGACTGCCGAGCAACTCGAGGAGCCTTTCCATGCCACGCACGGCTTCGAGGCCAGCTGCGGCACCGGCGTCGTCAGCCCTGGCATCCGGCTCCGGGGTGCCCGCGCGCCCCGAGGGGGTGGTGGGAATGGGCGGGGTGGTATCACCAGCCAGCAGGCGGGCGAGCGAGTGCGGCAAGCGCACAGAGTGCGCGTTGATACGCTCCAGAAAACCTTTGGCCAGCAGGCGCTTGGCGGGATCCTCGGAGTTGATGTCCGGCTCGGTGTCGGTGGTATAGCCCATGCCGTCGCTTTTGCTTAAAGCATCAAGGACTCGGCGCTCCTCGGGGGCAAGCGCGGCTAGATCCTTCTCATCGAACTCTACTTGGTTGCGCAACGACCAGCCGGTGGGAAGTGAGCCCATCACGGCGGTGACGATGCGCACCTGTGGGGCGTCACCAAAGACGAGACCGCGCTCCTTGAGCTGCTTCGTGATTGCAGGGTTGGTGTCTTCCACCATGGCTATTTCGCCGCCGCGTTGTGCGATGTCCTCCAAAGTAGCTAGTTGCTCGGCATTGCTTGCCGCTAAGGCATCCGCGACGTGCATCGGAAGTGTCAGGCGCGAGGCCAACGCATCAAAGTCCTTCGGTGCGGGTGAGAGAACATCACTGCGGTTGCTGAGCAGGGCGCGCAGGTCCTTGTCAGGCAACTGGCTGAGCCACTCGCGGTAGCTCTCGGTAACGCGGGCGCGGTGTGAAGGGGAGGTCATAATGGCCCTCAAGCTTAGTAGGCGGGGGAGGCATGGGGCCCTCGTTGGGTGAATAAGTTACTTTTTGCCGCGGGGTTTGGAATAATAAGGAGCATGTCGAACGAGAACAAAGGCTTCGTATCCCCGGCTTGGCCGAAGAACATCCCCCGCGAGCACGCTATTACTGAACTTACTGCACCTTTTGCTGGTGCTTCCAGCCCGTACGGTGACGACCTGATTCTGCCGATGCCGGCAGAAAAGCTCAACTACGTTCACCCGTACACCCGCATCAACCGCTAAGTAGGCGCGCAGAAATCTGCGCTTCACTTAGCGGATACGTTGAGCCTTCCGGCTTGCTTTCAGCCCCTCCGAGAATGTTCTCCTCGGTGGGGCTATACGTGTTTGTAATGTACTTGCGCCTCAACTAGTTGGCACGGGCTTGGGCTTTAAGGCCGTCGAGCAGCGTATCGATGAGCTGGGCTTGTATACCTGATAGGTAGTCGGCGCTCACTGGTGTTCTGGGCAGCGGGCGGGTGATGAGACCGATGCCGATGTGAAGTTCGAGCGGGGTGAGGGACTCGGGGCAGAGACCTGCTTGTCGCGTGGGTTCGATAATCGGTTGGTAGATCGACTTCAGTTCAGCTTTGCGCTGGGTAGCGATCTCCTGCACGTCATCGTCTGAGAATGAGGCAGTATTCACCTCGGCTGCCGCTGCTTGAACAACCGCGGCGAAGTTAAGGCTGGCGATCCGATGAATAATATCGCGCCAGGTGCCTTCGGGATCCTCGTCGAAACCTTGTAGGTGGCTGTCCACCTCTTCTTTGATGTGTGCTACCTCCGCGCCGGTGACGGCATCGAGGAGGGAGAGCCGTTCGGGGAAGTGGCGTGAGACCGTGGCGACGCCCACGCCGGCTTTCTTGGCGATGGAGCGCATGGACACGCCCGGTCCCTCGCTGATGAGCAGCTGCCTGGCTGCTGCGACGATGGCTTGCTTGTTTTCTGCTGCGTCTTGTCTCACAGCTTGCATCATACCAAACGGAACACTATGCTCCACTTTGTAAGTGAAACACCCTGTTCCATTTGGAGGTTAGAAGTGTCAGCGGTGAAAAGTCAGGAAGGAAAGCAGCCATCGGTTGCTGTGAAATCGATAGTTGCCATTGTGGGGATCCCCGTCGTCATCGGCCTTATGCTGTGGGCGTTTTTGGCGCCCACCTTTGCGTCGGGTCCGGCTGGCGTTCCGGTTGCCATTTCGGCGCCGGAGCCCATGCTCGAAGGCATCTCGCAGAAGATTGAGAGTGCGGCGGGGGATGAGGCCCCGGAGATCGTCGTGAAGCACAGCGAGGCCGAGGTGCGCGACGCGGTGCTGCAGCGTGAAGCTGTTGGTGGACTGGTCATCTCCCCGCAGGGCGCGAGTGAGTTCACCGCTGCGGGAAATGGTGCTCCCTACGTGACGATGATTGATGGCCTCGCTGGCCAGCTTGAAGCACAAGGAATGTCCGTGGAGAAGCAGGAGCTGGCGCCGACGACGAAGGAGGACCCGCAGGCGAGCGGTATCGCACTGCTGGGCCTGCCGCTGGCCTTTGGCGGGATTATTTCCGCTGTTATTGCCACCTTTGCATTTCGTGGCAAGAAATGGGTCAAGCTGGGGGTGCTCGTTGGTATTGCGCTTTTCGGCGGGCTCGTTGCTACGTGGATGCTGCACTCCGTCTATGGAACCCTCGGTGGCAGCTTCGCTGCCGAGTGGATGGCTATCGCTGCGGGCATCCTTGCGACGTCTGCGGTGACTGCAGGCCTTGCGGGGGTGATGGGTGCCGCGGGTATTGGAATCGGTGCCGTGCTGACTATCTTCTTAGCGAACCCGCTGTCGGGTCTGGCAACCGGCCCGTGGCTGCTGCCTACCGGGTGGTCGACGCTGGGGCAGTGGATGCCCATCGGCGCGACGGGTCACCTAGTCCGCTCGCTGTCCTTCTTTGATGGGCAAGGCTTCGGCCATGCGTGGTGGTCGCTAGGGCTGTGGATTGTTGTTGGCCTAGTGTTGCTGGCCTGTGATCGGTCGCGCGCTAAGGAAGACGCTGCCGTTGAGGAAAAGGCTTAGTCAAAACTAAAAGAGGCTGGATGGAGAAAACCATCCAGCCTCTTTTGTGTAGTTAAAGCTTTGCCTTTATGTGCTCAGCTTGCACGGCGCGGCGCGCTGCTTAGCGTGCAGCCAGAACCTGTGCCAGCGGGTCGATGACGTGGCGGTTAGCGGAGTAGAAGGCGTTGAAGTCGTGGCGGTTGGCCTTGTACTGCTCGGTGAAGGAAGCCGGGATGGTCAGGCCGTACTGGGTAGCGGTGTCCTCGATGAGGGTGTAGAGGGCGTCAACAGCCAGCTCGTCGGTGGGCTCCTCGGCAGCTTCGTGGACTGCCTTCGGTGCCTCAGCCGGTGCCTGCGGTGCGGTCTCTTCCTTTACCTGGGTAGCAGCCGGTGCCGGGGCAGCGCTCACGTTGCGCGGGGTCGGGGCGGAGTTCAGGCCCAGGCTGGCGGAGCAGGCCGGCCATGCGCCCCAGCCCTGCTGTGCCAGGGTGCGCTCAGCAACAGCGATTTGCTGCTCGCGGGTTGCCAGGTTAGCGGTCGGAGCGAACTCACCGCCGCCGTAGGCCTGCCAGGTCTGAGCGTTGAACTGCAGACCGCCGTGGTAACCGTTGCCGGTGTTGATGGCCCAGTTGCCGCCGGACTCGCACTGTGCGAGGCGGTCCCAATCGGAATCCGGTGCAGCGGCAGCGTTCGGTGCCATGATGGCTGCGGCGGCGCCCACGGCAACAGTGGAGGCGGCAAACTTGGTGGCGATGGACTTGTTCTTAGCGGAGTGGCGTCCCATTAAAGTATTCCTTCTCTAGGTTGTTCTTGCTTTCTCGCGCCCAGATGATGCCCAGTCCGGCATATAGTTTTGCAATTGATGTTCATGTTCATGCACATCATGTATGGCCGCCGTGCGGAAGCCCGGACTGTGTCTGGGGCGAGACTTCCACGGCCGGCAGCCGAAGTGCCTGAGGGAGAGAGTAGCGGTTTATAACGAAACAGTCACGTTAAATGGCCCAAAACGGTAACGGAAGTGTCAATTTCTTAGCATTTCCCCTGCTCGGCGCGGAAATGTTAGCTATATCACACATGTAACGGGTGTGATTGTTGGGGTGATATCTATCGTGGGTTTCTTTGTCGGGAGCGTGAGGGTTAAAATGTATCTCTTTAAAAGTTCCACGGATAATTCCTCCGCGCGGCTGCAAGGATTCGGTTCACGCTTCGCCGCGCCTCCTCGTCCCAAGACGGGCGGAGCCTATCAGCCTGGGGCCTGGCAGCGCCTAAGCTCTTAGAAGAGGAGACACGGAAAGAAAGTGAGTGAAGAGCCATGCCTATCGGCAAAGTGAAGTGGTATGACGCAGACAAGGGCTTCGGCTTTGTCAGCAACCCCGGCGATGAAGACGTCTATGTTGGTCGCAATGTGTTGCCCAAGGGCGTTGATGAGCTGCACCAGGGCCAGCGTATTGAATTCGATTTCGCGGCTGGCCGCCGTGGCCCGCAGGCACTGCGTGTCAAGGTGCTTGATGTCCCGCGCCGTCGCACCCCGGCCCGCAAGCCCGAAGAGCTGGCGAGCATGCTCTCCGACGTCATGACACTGCTTGAGACCCAGGTGCAGCCGGTGCTGAGCCAAGGCCGCTACCCGGAGCGCAAGACTGGCCGCCAGGTTGCCGAGATCCTGCGTGCTATCGCCAAGGACTTGGATAGCTAAGGGCCAAAAGCCTTAGACCCGTAACTAAAAGGTGCCCTAGCTGACGAAAGTTGGGCTGATTTTTCAATGATCAGTCCTAGGTTTGGCAACTAGGGCACTTTGTCGTTTGTGTAGGCGCGTGGGGGGGGGGGCAGCGCGCGCCGCAGCGCTGCTACTTCTCAGCTGGAGCTTCAGCGTCGCCAGTGGCCTTGGACTCCTTGAGCTCCTCATCCGTCATGGTGGACAGGGACCACACCGTGTGCATTGGGGTCTCTTCGCCGTTGGCATCGCGGCCAATCATGAGCGTGGAAATCTCCACCACCTTTAGCTGGGGGCGCTCGCCGGTGGAGGCCTCAATCGGCGGCACGGAGCCGGGGATCTCTAGCGAGGTGGTTTCGTTGGCGCCGTGAGCGGTGCTGTCATTGGCGGCCGGGTCATCATAGATGGACAGCACGGACCACTCGTGGTTGTAGATAGCCTCGGGGATCTCCAATTTCAGGGTGTCATCGGGGCCCACCGTCAGATTAGGTACGTCGCCTTCTTCGCAGTCCGTGCCAGGCTCGCAGACGATGTAGGGGGAGAGCTCTAGGGTGTCCTCGCCAACAGTGGCCGTGATTCTGACGTCTTGTGGCTCGGGGCCCGGACGGTCGTTCCACCACTTCTGGAACAGCACCACCGCCACGACGATGACTGCCACAGCGATGATGAGCGCCAGAAACTGCAGCAGCGATTTCTTCCTTGTTTGCTTCACGGTAGCCATGGCTGAAAATCCTACTCGAAGCGCACCCGGTACAGCTCATCCCATAGCTTGCCGGTGATCCAGAACTCATCTGTGCCCGGGATATGGGCAATGCCGTTGAGGACGGCGTTGGGATCCGCCGAGGGGACATGGTTGAGGTTTGCGGTATCGATCACGGCGGTGACCGCGCCGGATTCCGGGTCGATGCGCAGGATATCCTCGCTCATCCAGACGTTGGCATAGACCGCGCCCTCGACGCACTCAAGTTCATTGAGGTTATCCACGGGGGAGCCGTCGAGGGTGACCTCGGTGCGTGGGGCGAGCTCCTCGAAGGTCTTCGGATCGAGGTGGCGCAGCTCGGCGGAGCCGTCGGACATGATGAGCTCGGAACCCGCGTTGCACAGGCCCCAGCCCTCGCCGTCGTAGGTGGCACGGTCGAGCTCGTTGAAGGTCTCGGGATCTCGCAGGAAAGCTGTACCGGATTTCCACGTTAGCTGCCAGATGCCGGCGTCGGTCTGAGTGATGCCCTCGCCGAAGAATGAACTCTCGAGTGTGGTTTCTTCCGACGGGGTGTGCGTCCCCGGCGTGAGACGCAGCAATCGAGACTTGCCGTTCAGCCCAGTGCCTACCAGAAGGTTGCCAGCGGGGTCGACCTCCAAGCCTTGGGTGAAGGTATCGGGAGGCAGGGGTGCGGTGTCGAGAACAGTGACGCCGAGGTGCTCTGGGGAGCTCGCGCTTGGCGACGTCCCACCCGCCGTAGACGAAGAAACATCCTCGTGTGCGGCTTGAGAAGAGCATGACGTTAAGGGTGCGAGCAGTGTGGCAGCGGAGAGGACGGTAGCAAACGCGCGGAGGGTGCGGTCGGTGTGGAGGAGAGGCATGACTGTCATTGTGCACTATGGCGCGGTACGTGATTAATAATGGGAGAGTGACTCGCAAGAAAAAGATGCATTCCCCGCTTCTCGATTCGACCGCCGTCAACCTGGCGCGCCGAGCTGTGGAGGAGGTGGGTGAGGGGGACGTCGGCAAGCACCGTGGCGTTGCCGGAGTGGGCCGCAACGTGGCCACCCATCGTTTTGATGCGCACGTACCGGGCTATCCGGGGTGGGAATGGCACGCCGTCGTTGCCTGCGCGGAAGGCTCGCGCACCCCGACCGTCAATGAGGTCGCGCTTGTACCGGGCGGCCAGGCCCTTCAAGCGCCGGAGTGGGTTCCTTATTCCGAGCGCCTGCGCCCAGGAGACCTTGGTCCTGGCGACCTCATGCCGCCCGCTCCCGATGACGACAGGCTGGACGAAGGGAAGCTCTCCCAGGTTGGCCTCACGGAGGCCAAAGAGCGCTGGCGCAAGAAGTACGGGCCGAATTCGGAGATGGCGGCGCAGGCCCAGTTACAGTGCAAAACCTGCGCTTTCTATCTCGAGCTGCTGCCTAATTATGGCGTCTGTGCCAATGAATACTCCGCGGATGGAAAAGTGGTGCACGCCACCTACGGGTGCGGCGCGCATTCCGGCACCACCGTCCGTGAGGAGGGATCGAAGCAGGAGAGGCCCTTCGATGATGAGAGACCTATCTACTAAAGAGTGAGGTTTCCTTCCCGCGCGCAGCAGCAATGCGGCGTGCGGGTTTTGCGTTTTAGGGCCTCGATGGAGCACCCTTAGCAGGTAAAACTTCATTTCTCTAGATAGAAGGGGTGCTCTCTCACGATGAACGCAGCTATCGATCGCTATTTCAAGATTTCCGAACGCGGATCCACCGTGGGAACCGAAGTCCGCGCCGGCGTGGTCTCGTTCTTTGCGATGGCCTACATAATCCTCCTCAACCCTCTCATCCTGGGTACCTCTGCCGACTCGGCCGGAACCACCCTGGGCATCCCGCAGGTTGCTGCCGCTACCGCGCTGGTGGCCGGTGTTATGACCATTGCCTTCGGCATGATTGCGCGCTACCCGTTCGCCATGGCCGCGGGCCTGGGCATGAACACCTTTGTGGCCGTGACCATGGTTTCCCTCAACGGCTTGGAATGGCGCGAGGCCATGGGCCTCGTCGTCATTGAAGGCCTCATCATTGTTCTGCTGGCCATCTCCGGTTTCCGCCAGGCGGTCTTCGACGCCATCCCCGCCTCCATGAAGGCCGCGATGGGCGTGGGTATCGGCATGTTCATCGCGCTCATCGGTTTCGTGGACGGCCACTTCGTCACCCGCGTTCCGGATGCTGCAATGACCACTGTTCCGGTGAGCCTGGGAGTCAACGGCTCGATTGCTACGTGGCCGGCCTTCGTCTTCGTCGTGGGCCTGGTTCTGTGCAGCTTCTTCGTCATCCGCCAGGTTCGTGGCGGACTGTTCATCGGTATCGTCATTACCACCATCATCGCCATGATCATCCAGGCACTGACTGGTTCCGAGGACTGGGGCATGGCCACCCCGGAGGTACCTAGCTCCCTGGGCGGTCTGCCGGACCTGTCGATTGTGGGCCAGGTGGATCCGATTAGCGCCTTCACCAAGCTGGGTGTGGTCTCCACCGTCTTGCTCATTTTCACCCTGCTGCTCACCAACTTCTTCGATGCCATGGGCACCATGAACGGCTTGGGCAAGCAGGCCAACCTTGTGGACGAGAAGGGCAACCTTCCGGAGATGAAGACGGCCCTGGTGGTGGAAGGCTTTGGTGCCGTTGCTGGTGGTGCCGGTTCGGTGTCCTCCAACACCGTGTTCGCGGACTCAGCGGCTGGTATCGGTGACGGTGCCCGCACCGGCCTGGCTAACGTTGTCACCGGCATCATCTTCCTGCTGGCGATGTTCCTCACCCCGCTCTACGAGATTGTGCCCATTGAGGCCGCAGCCCCCGTACTCGTTATCGTCGGTGTGATGATGGCAGCCCAGCTCAAGGACATCGAGTGGAACCGCATGGAGGAGGCCATCCCGGCCTTCCTCACCATCGTGGTTATGCCGTTCACCTACTCCATCGCCAACGGTATTGGCGTGGGCTTCATCGCTTATGCACTGATGGCGACCTTCGCCGGGAAGGCTAAGAAGGTGCATTGGATCATGTGGCTCGTGGCTGCTCTCTTCGTGGTCTACTTCGCTATGGATCCCATTAGCTCGCTGTTGGGATAGCCCGCCTGGGATGAACGCTTGGCCCGGCGCTTAGACTAGGGCCATGCGTTTTGTCATTGATGACCCCACAGACCCTCGCCTGGACGATATCCGCGATCTCAAGCATGCGGATAAGTCCGGCGAGGGTTTCGTCTTTGGTGAGGGCCCACTGTGCGTGGAGCGCCTGCTCGCCTCTCGCTTCCCGGTGCGCTGCATCATTGGTTTTGAGGGGAAGTTGGATACGTTCCTGGAACACCACGATGTTGGCGATATCCCCGTTTACCAAGTAACCCGCCAGACTCTGGGGGAAGTAACAGGCTTTGATATGCACCGTGGGCTGGTTGCCGCAGCCGACCGCGCGGAAGCCTGGACCGTGGACGAGGTCGTTGAGGGCGCGCGCACCCTGGCCATCATGGAAGGCGTAGGCGACCACGAAAATATCGGATCGCTCTTCCGCAACGCTGCAGGCATGGATGTCGATGGCATCCTCTTAGGCTCTGGTGCGGCGGATCCGCTCTACCGCCGCTCGGTGCGTGTGTCCATGGGGCACGTTCTGCGCTTGCCCTGGGCGCGCTTCGACGGTGGTTTTACCACCTGGCAGCGGGGTCTAGAGCAGCTGCGTGAAAAGGGCTTCCGGCTGGTGTCGCTGACCCCTCATCCAGACGCGGTGCATATCGCCGATGCCCTAGCAGGCGCAGACAAGGTGGCTCTGCTGGTTGGTGCGGAGGGGCCGGGTCTGACTGAGCATGCCATGCGCGCTACCGACGTGCGCGCCCGCATTCCTATGGCGGAGGGCACGGATTCCCTTAATGTGGCGACGTCGGCAGCCATCGCCTTCTACGAGCGCCAGCGCTCCCAGAGGCTCCGCGAGGTCGACACCGCATAGCGGCGCACCAACCCGCCTAAGTGCTTGGCGGTACGGATGATCTCTTCACCAGTGGATTCCGGTTCGAGGTCGTGCTCCTCGTAGTCGTCATAATCGTTAAGTCCCAGCTTCGCTACCGAGGTAGTGGCCACCTCGGCTACGCTTCGGCGGGGTGGGGGAGTATCGACCTTGGGCTCAGGGCGGCCGTCGGTGGCGTAGCCCACGACGTCCACGTCCGGCCCGTCTTCGCCCACCTCAATGCCCAGCCAGAATTCCTGGGCCGCCTCGGTGATGGTGAGTGGCTCGAAGGGCAGGGAGATACCACCCGCAGGCTCATCCATCTCCCCGGCCCAGAAAGGGGCCTCGAAGGTTTCAGGCAGGCCATGATCCTCGTAGAGGTTAAAGCGCGTTCCGCACAGGGAGCGCCGCAAGCGGCTGCCCGTCCAGTGCGCAAACCCGGCGTAGCCGGTCTCCGCATTGGAAGCAAAAGCGTAAATTTCCGTGGCGGGCACGGCCTCGCGCAGGGTGCGGGAGAGTTGCGAGAGAATCAGCTGATCATCGTGGATGATGGTCTGCACGACGGTCACACCCGGATAGCCACCCACATAGAACTCGCTCGCGCCGGGCTCGGCGGAACGGTTGAGGGGGAATTGACCGATGGGCGTGACGGGTAGAGAGGGATTGAGTTGAGCAAGGAACTTGCGGCCGAAGCCGCGGTCGGCCTTGGGCTCGCCGCGAAGAACTTCGGCGGGATCGGCGGCGGTGACGTACCAGAGAGTGAGAACGGCGCTTTGGGTATCCACGGCAGGCTACTCGCTAATTGCGGGGGCGCTTGGTAGAGGAGCGGACGCCGAGCAACACATCCTCCCAGTGCGGGGTGACGGCCTTACGGCGGCGCTTGGTGGGTTTGGGTTCCGGATCCGGGTTCTGGAGGAAGTCCTCGTCCACTCCCGTCTCCTTCTCCTCGGACTGCGGTGCGGACTCCTCGCCAGCGGGAGCTGAGTCCTCAGCGCTTGCGGTTTCGGCCGGGTGCTCTCCGCCGTGCGGGGAGGGGAGCACGGAAGGCTCGGCGTAACCGTCGGCGTCTTCTCGGTTACCGGCGTTGTCGCCGCCGGTGTAGGAAGACAGTTCCGTCACGCCGGGAGTACCAGCGCGCGCGTCCTCGTTGACCTCCCGCTCTTCGGCGTAGTCGCGTCCGTCGATGGCTTCGTCATAGCGCTCGCCGCGGCCCACGGAGGTTAGCGAACGCACCGGCTGGACGAAGTCCGGGTCCGTCAGGTCTGCCGCCACAGAGTTGCGTGCCTCCACCGTGGCCGGCGAGGACATGGTCTGCTTGAAGGTCCACTCTGCCTCGTTGGCGGATAGCCCAGTCTTCCAGGTGATGCGCAGGATCCACGGCTCGCCCTGGTGGCGGTAGGCATCCCACGTGGCCTCCGACAGCGAGTGTCCGCGGGCGGCGAAGGCAGTGGCCAGAATCTCCCACAGGGTGAGCTTGGCCGGGCCATCTTCGCGGATGGGGTGTGCCTGCTTGGCGACGTCCGCGATGCGCGCCCGCTCCAAGAGCACTGGGTGCGCGAAAGGCTCGATGCGGGATTCCGGAACGCCGAGTTCCTCGGCGATCTCCGCGGCAGTTGCGCCGGCGCGGATGCGGGACTGAATCTCATTGGGCCGTAGGCGGATTTCTTGTGCCTGCGGTGCGGGCTGGCTCTGTGGGGAGGAAGGTGAGCCGCCAGAGGCGGGCATGACGGTGCGCAAACCGGTGGAGCGCTCAGCCTGTGCAGGCGCGGTGGTGGAATCTTCGGTTGCTGTGGTGGCGTCGCCCTCATCCTGGGCGGCCGAGTCTTCCGCCGCGGTCTCGGATTCAGATTCGGCGGAGTCGGCGGGAGCGAAAAGCTCGCGAAGCTCGTCGGTGACTTCGAGGAAGAATTCCTCACCATCCTCAGCCCGGAGGACGAGCGAGGTGTCAGTTGAGTCGCTGGGTGCGAGGAAAATCTCGCGCATGATGGCGCTCCTTAGCCTGGTAGCGGACATGTGATGAAGTCCACTTTACCCAGAACATGCCCCGAACTCTGGCAAGAGAGCGGGGCATGTTGTGTGACGTAACTAAAAGGAGTGAAACTTAGCGGTTGTCTAGGACGTAATCGATAGCCTTGGTGAGCTTGGTGACGTCCGCCGAGTCAATCGCCGGGAACAGGCCCACGCGCAGCTGGTTGCGGCCGAGCTTGCGGTAGGGCTCGACGTCGAGAATGCCGTTGGCGCGCAGCGTTGCGGCGACCGCAGCGGCGTCGACTGAATCTTCGAAGTCAATGGTGCCGACCACCAGGGAACGCGCAGAAGGCTCGGCCACGAAGGGGGTGGCCTCCGGGCGGGCCTCTGCCCAGTCGTAGAGGATGGAAGAGTTCTCCGTGGTGCGCTTGACCATCCCGTCGAGGCCGCCGTTGGTGTTCATCCACTTGACCTGTTCCTCCAGCATGAGCAGCGTGGCTACAGCCGGGGTGTTATAGGTCTGGTTCTTGCGGGAGTTGTCCACTGCAGTCTGCAGGTTGAGGAAGGCCGGGATGAAGCGATCGGAGGAGTTGATCTTCTCAATGCGTTCGAGGGCTGCCGGGGACATTGCTGCCAGCCACAAACCGCCGTCGGAAGCAAAGCACTTCTGCGGGGAGAAGTAATAGACATCGGCATCAGCCATGTTGACCGGCAGACCGCCGGCACCAGAGGTGGCGTCGACGACAACAAGCTGCTCTGCGTTATCCGGATTGGGGCGGGTCACTGGGACCATCGCACCCGTGGAGGTTTCATTGTGGGCCCACGCGATGATGTCTGCGCCTTCGGCGGCTGCTGCCTTCGGATCTGGGGCGGTGCCGACCTCGGCTTCGGTGACGAGCGGGGTGTCGAGCCACGGGGCAGCGGCAGCGGCTTTAGCAAATTTAGAGGAGAATTCACCGAAGCTCAGGTGGGCGGATTTTTTCTCGATCAGTCCGAAGGTTGCTGCGTCCCAGAAAGCGGTAGCGCCGCCAAGGGAGAGAACAATTTCATAGCCCTCTGGTAGGGAAAATAGCTCAGAGAGCCCCTCGCGAATGGAGCCGACGAGGTTCTTGACGGCTGGCTTGCGGTGCGAGGTACCAATGATGGTGTCGGCACCGGCGGTGATTGCCTCAATTTGGGCTGGGCGGACCTTGGAAGGCCCGCAGCCAAAACGGCCGTCGGAAGGGAGGAGATCTGCTGGCAGGACGAGTTCTGAGTTGCTCATGGGGGCAGTGTAGCCTAATTTCGTTCGCACACTAGATACTTTGCCAGGATTGCCAATGTTGGCAGAGTCACAGGTTTTGCTACAGTGTGAAGAGGTTTAGATCTGTCGCGCCGGCCGTGGTCGGCGTTGAACATTGAGGAAAGGAAAACACGTGGCTTCTGAAAAGAACAAGGTTGTACTGCAGTACCCCGGCGGCGAGTACGAGATGGACATTAAACAGTCCACTGAGGGTGACTCCGGCTTCGACATTGGCAAGCTCCGTAACGAGACTGGCCTGGTGACCTTCGACCCGGGTTATGCAGCGACCGGTTCCACCGAGTCCAAGATCACCTTTATTAATGGTGAGGAAGGCATTCTCCGCCACCGTGGTTATGACATCGCGGATTTGGCTGAGAACGCCACCTTTAACGAGGTGTCCTACCTGCTGATTAAGGGCCACCTGCCGACCGAGGACGAGCTGTCGAAGTTCAACACTGAAATTCGCCACCACACCCTCTTGGATGAGGACTTTAAGGCGGCCTTCAACATCTTCCCGCGCGATGCGCACCCGATGGCCGTTCTTGCCTCCTCCCTTAACATTCTCTCCGCTTACTACCAGGACCAGCTCAACCCGCTGGATGAGGAGCAGCTGGACAAGGCTACCGTCCGTCTGCTGGCTAAGGTGCCGATGCTGGCCGCTTATGCTTACCGCGCATCGCAGGGTAAGCCTTATATGTACCCGGATAACAAGCTCAACGCACGCGAGAACTTCCTGCGCATGATGTTTGGTTACCCGACCGAGGACTACGAGGTTGACCCGGTTGTGGCCAAGGCCCTGGATAAGCTCCTCATCCTCCACGCTGACCACGAGCAGAACTGCTCCACCTCTACCGTCCGCATGATCGGCTCCGCGCAGGCCAACCTGTTCGTTGCCATCGCCGGTGGTATCAACGCGCTGTCTGGCCCGCTGCACGGCGGTGCTAACCAGGCCGTTCTGGAGATGCTTGAGGATATCCAGAACAACCACGGTGGTGACGCTACCGACTTCATGAACCGCGTGAAGAACAAGGAAAAGGGCGTTCGCCTGATGGGCTTCGGCCACCGTGTGTACAAGAACTACGACCCGCGCGCGGCAATCGTCAAGGACACCGCTCACGAGATTATCGATCACCTGGGCGGCGACCCGATGCTGGATCTGGCCATGAAGCTCGAGGAGATTGCGCTGAACGACGACTACTTCGTCTCCCGCAAGCTCTACCCGAACGTGGACTTCTACACCGGCCTCATCTACCGTGCCATGGGCTTCCCGACGGATTTCTTCACCGTCCTCTTCGCCATCGGCCGCCTGCCGGGCTGGATTGCTCAGTACCGCGAGCAGCTTGAGCTCAACACCAAGATCAACCGCCCGCGCCAGATTTACACCGGCGAGACCCTGCGCAAGGTCACCCCGCGTAGCGAGCGCTAAACGGTAGCCTCTACGGCGGCCGTCTACAGGCCGCCGCGGCTTAGCGTATAGCCCATACGCTGCATTTCTAGGGCCGAGCCCCACATCTCCGTTTATACTGGAGGACGTTGTGGCTCGGCCTACGTGTATGCGGCCAGCAAAGAAGAAAGTAATCCAAGGAGGATAATCCCCAATGGAAAAGCCCGTAATTGAGCCGGCAACGGAGCCTGCTCCCCAGGACCTTGTCATCGAAGACATTGTGGTGGGTGACGGCGCCGAAGCCCAGCCGGGCGGCTTCGTTGAGGTCCACTACGTTGGTGTTGACTACGAGACGAACCAGGAGTTCGACTCTTCGTGGGGCCGTGGCCAGTCCATCGAATTCCCGCTGACCGGTCTCATCGCCGGCTGGCAGGAAGGAATCCCTGGCATGAAGGTTGGCGGCCGCCGTAAGTTGGTCATCCCGCCGGAGAAGGCCTATGGCCCGGCTGGTGGCGCACACCCGCTGTCTGGCCGCACACTGACCTTCGTCATCGATCTCATTCGCGCCTAAAGGAGGAAGGGGGCACAGCCCCTCTTTATCTCTTTAAACGACGCCCTGACCGGCCGCGCATTAGAGCACGGCACACATTGGTGAGGGCGTTTCGCGCGTTTTCGTCGGAGCTGAAGGAGCCGTACCGCCCTTTTCTGCTACGCAGCGCGCGGCAGTGCGGCACAAATGGGGGACATGAGTGTCCCACAAACTACGTTCAATGATGACCGCGAGATGCCGCTATTGGGTCTCGGAACCTACAAGCTGCGCGGGGAGGAGCTTGTCCGCTCCGTGCGCGAAGCCATCGACCTAGGCTACCGCCACTTCGATACAGCCACCCTCTACGAGAATGAAGAAGAGCTGGGCCAGGCGCTCAACGCCGCTATGAAGGCCGGCGACGTGACCCGCGATGAGCTCTTTATTACCAGCAAGGTCTGGCACGACCACCATGGCAAGGACAAAGTGGGCCAGGCTTTCCGCGAGTCCCTGGACAAGCTGCAGCTGGACTACCTTGACCTCTACCTCATCCACTGGCCCTGGCCACAGGGCGGGTTGTACGTGGAGACCTTCGAGGAGATTGCCCGCATGCAGGGCATGGGTCAGATTGCGTCGATTGGCGTGGCCAACTTCTATGAAGAGACTCTGCAAACTTTGATCGATGAGACGGGCATCGTGCCGGTCCTCAACCAGGTGGAGCTGCACCCGGGCTTTACGCAGTCGGAGCTGCGTCGATTCCATGACAAGCATGACATCGTGACGGAAGCCTGGTCGCCCCTGGCGCGCGGTGTTGTCCTCACTAACCCCGAGGTTGAGGCAGTAGCTGAGAAACACAATATTACTGCTGGCCAAGCTGTCCTGGCATACCTGTTGAACAAGGGAATTTCGGTCATTCCGAAGTCCAGCCGCCGCGAGCGCCTGGCGGAAAACTTCGCTGCCGCGGAGGTAGAGCTTACTGCCGAAGATGTCGCGGCACTCGACGCGCTTGATGGCAAGGAAGGCTTTGGCCGCATGTTCAAGGACCCGCGTGAGTTTCCTGGCGCCTAAAGCTTGAACACTGCGGGGTGCGTTACGTGCCCGTGAGCGATGGAGCCCGTCTTCCGCATCGCGCTCTTTTTCCTTCAATGTTTTGGGAAGAAGGGTGGGGTGCTGAAGGCGGGCTTTGTTGTGTGCCTGGGAAGGTGGGGATCGGCAGGAGAGGAGAGTGAAGATCTGTTAAAGATCCTGCGAAGTTTCGGTTTGCTAAATTAGATTCCCTCTTTGAATTCTCCTGTGGGGGTGCTAGCGGTGAGCTGAAAATGCCTTGTAGATGCAGGGGGAGGGGGTAGTAAAAGTGCGTGTTATTAACTTTTCTTGGCAGGATTTACAACCTTGCAAGAGGGGTTAGGTAACTTACTGTGCAAGGCAAAACGTGATTGAAGACACTACCTTTGTCTCTCACCACGGTTTGTGGAGAAAAGACCCCTTGTAAGGAGAGCGACATGACTGACGCACCTGCTTCGATTAACTCGCGCCGCGAACCTACGCCGCAAGAGTTCATCGAGATGCGTGACAGCCCGCAGTTTGCCAAGCTGCGCGGCACATACCGCAAGTTCACCTTCCCCATGACTGTGGCGTTCTTTGTGTGGTACGTCCTCTACGTGCTGGCCGCCGTTTTTGCGCCAGACTTCATGGCTATTGAACTTGGGGGAGGCTGGAATGTTGGCCTCATCTTCGGGCTAGCCCAGTTTCTGACCACCTTCATCATCACGTATATCTACGTTAACTACGCCAATAAGAACATCGAGCCGCAGGCAGCGGCCATTCGCCAGGAACTGGAGGGCTAAACAATGCAGACCATGACCTTGGCCGCAGCGGAATCCTCCGCCGGCAATCCGATTCTCAATATTTCAGTCTTCGCGGCGTTCCTTGTCGTCACCATGTACGTGGTGCTGAAAGCCGGTAAGTCCACGAAGGAAGCTTCTGATTTCTACACCGGTGGCGGTAGTTTCTCCGGCCGCCAGAACGGCCTGGCTATCTCCGGTGACTACCTGTCCGCCGCATCCTTCCTGGGCATCGTCGGTGCCGTCGCGCTCAATGGCTACGATGGCTTCCTTTACTCAGTGGGCTTCTTCGTTGCCTGGCTCGTTGCTCTGATGCTCGTCGCCGAGCCGATGCGCAACGTCGGCCGTTTCACCATGGCGGACGTGCTGTCCTTCCGTCTCAAGCAGCGCCCGGTGCGCGTGGCGGCGGCAATCTCGACCTTGTTCGTGTCGCTGTTCTACCTCATCGCACAGATGGCCGGCGCGGGCTCCCTCGTGGCCGTGCTCCTGAATATTCACGACTTCAAGTGGCAGGCCGTCGTCGTTGGCATCGTGGGCATCCTCATGATCGTCTACGTTCTTGTCGGTGGCATGAAGGGCACGACCTACGTGCAGATGATCAAGGCCGTGCTCCTGGTCACCGGTGTGGTCATCATGTGCATCCTCACCTTTGTCTTGCTGAAGGGCGGCTTCAGCGCCCTGTTTACCCAGGCGATTGATATGCACGCTAATTCCGAAGCAATCAAGGAAGGCGGCTACGAGGCTTCCCAGATCATGGAGCCGGGGCTGAAGTACGGCAAGAACCTCACCACGAAACTCGACTTCATCTCCCTGGGTATTGCCCTCGTTCTCGGTGTTGGTGGCCTGCCGCACGTTCTCATGCGCTTCTACACGGTGCCGACCGCGACCGAGGCTCGCCGCTCCGTTACCTGGGCCATCGTCATCATCGGTGCCTTCTACCTGATGACCCTGGTTCTGGGCTACGGCGCTGCCGCCCTCGTTGGCCCGGACCGCATCCTCGCCGCACCGGGCGGTGCGAACTCCGCGGCCCCGCTGCTGGCGTTGGAGATCGGTGGCTCCATCTTCATGGCGGTCATCTCCGCGGTGGCCTTCGCTACCGTTCTGGCTGTTGTCGCCGGCCTCGCCATCACTGCTTCGGCTTCCATCGCGCACGATATCTACCACTCCGTCATCCGCAACGGTGAGTCCACCGAGGCTGAGCAGGTTCGCGTTTCCCAGATCACCGTGGTCGTCCTGGGCATTGTCTCCATCATCCTGGGCATTCTGGCCATGACCCAGAACGTTGCCTTCCTGGTGTCCCTGGCCTTTGCCGTGGCTGCCTCCGCCAACCTGCCGACCATCCTGTACTCCCTGTACTGGCGTCGATTCAACACCGCAGGTGCCGTGGCGTCGATGTACACCGGTGTTATCTCCTGCTTGGTACTCATCTTCCTGTCCCCGGCAGTCTCCGGTACCCCGACCTCGATGTTCCCGAACGCCGATTGGTCCATCTTCCCGCTGTCCTCCCCGGGCCTGGTCACCATCCCGCTGGCCTTCTTCGCCGGCTGGATTGTCTCCATCATGACCCCGCCGGACAACCTAGAAGAACTGTCCGCCGAGATGGAGGTTCGCTCCCTGACCGGCGTGGGTGTTGAGGCTCCGGTGGATCACTAAAACGCCTCAATCACACCGTTTCAGGCGGTAGAGAGTAGACTCAAACATCGTGTTTTACTCTCAGCCTTCTCACAGGGCGGCGTCAGTGCGAGCTGGCGCCGCCCTTCTGGCGTGCGTACTCGGTGCAGCCTCTCTCGTTGCGTGCTCGCCAGCGCACGAAGAAGACTCCGCGGCTGGAGGTTCAGCGCAGACCAGCGTACGCAAACCTGGCCCCATCACACATCGGAAAGGCCAGCTGCAGCTGGCTGCTGTCCCGGACTCAGTAGGTCAGTTCCTCAAGGGCGATGAGTCCAAGGCCATCACGTATTACCGCATTGAGACTGGCATGCACATGGGCTCAGCCACCGAGCATCAACCTCGCTATGCGCTGAGCTTGATTAAGCTCTACATCGCAACCTACGTGTTGGAACGCGGGTCCTTTGAGGATAAGTACGTAGCGCTGGATATGATTGCTGATTCCTCCGACGAGAGCGCCGCACAGCTCTTTGAGAAATATCCGCGATCCATCGATGCCATCGCTAAGGAATATGGCTTGGAGTCCACGTCCGCGGGGGAGGACTGGGGGCATTCCATGACCTCTACGTACGACGTCGTGCGGTTCATTGTCCAGCTCATGGAGGATGATCCGACGCACCCTGTGTTGGTGGCGATGTCCCACGCCGATGCCGTATCGGCCGACGGATATGAGCAGAACTATGGCACCGCGAAGCTGAGCGACGTCGTGGGCTCTAAGTGGGGATGGTCGGACAGCAAGGATCGCCATTCCTCGGTCTCTTTTGGGGCGAACTTCGTTGTGGCTGCGTCCATTGAAGGAAGCGCTCAGGAACTCACGTCCTATGTACGCAAGGAGATCACCGGTAAGAACCTGGTGAAGGGCAACAACCTGAACAAGGAGGCGCTGGCTAATCCTGGTGCTGTTGCCACGCGCTTGACGACGTCCAGCGCTGCGCCCACTGCGACCTCCACGACAGCGACGCCGGCTGCCGCGACATCTTCGGAGCCGTCTTCTTCTGCGCCGTCCTCTCAACCAACGTCTAGAACGTCGGCCTCGAAGACCTCTGCGGCGCGGTAAGGCGCCGCGCCGCTGCGGGGCATTTAGCCCATGGACTTGCGCACGGTGTTGAGGATATCCACCGCGCCGCGGACTTGGTCATTGCTGATGGAAGAACCAGCAATGGTGATGCCATCACTGCTCACACTGGAGCCGCGACCAGTGGGATCCGGCAGGGTGATGTTGGGCAGCGGGATGTTGTCCGGCACGCTCGGGATGTCCTTGACCTTGGGCGGTGTCACCGCGCCTTGGCCCGGGGTCCACTGACCCCAGTCATTGGCGTAGACGGTGTTAATATCGCAGGTCACGCCGTCGATAGTGGCTTGGGTCTTGGCCTTCTGGTGGATGGTGGTGCGCGGGTGAATCTTCCCGCCGGAGCCCCAATCGTGCATCCAGTAGAACTGGCCAATGCGGTCGGCAACGCACCAGTCGATGACGTTGTAATTGCCGTAGACTCCGGTCTGGTAGCCTGCGGCGCTCAGCGCTGCGGAGAAGGCCTTGAGGTAGGGGCGGATCTGGTTCTCATACTGGGCGCGGGTGGGGTTGTCATCGATGGCGATGTAGATGGGGCGCCCAGTTGGCCCGCCCGCGGCCTTGTGGATGGCGATGGCCTGCGGTGCGTGGACGGCAGCGCCCGCAGCACCGTTGAGCCAGTCGGCGGTTTCGGCGCGACCAAACTGGTAGATGGAGGCGGTCTTGAGGCCTGCCGCGGCGTTGGCCTGCGTCTCCGCTAGGGTAACGGGTTTGCCCTTCATCCAGTCGGCGCCGGGGCGGCGCTGGGAGACATAGCGGATGGCGCCGAGGTGGCCAGCTGCCTTGATAGCGCGCGCTGAGGGGACACCGGCGGAGAAATCGATGATGGTGCCCAAAGCTGGGCCTACGGCGAGAGCAGCGGGTGCTTGGCTGCCGATGGCACCGGCGGTCAGCGCGAGGGCACTGGCTTTGATAAGGGAACGGCGGGACAAAGACATGATGGAGTTCTCCTAGCGAGGGTCAAGTGGGCTGACAAAGATGGGGCCGAAGAAAGTATCTGAAGTCACTTTAGCCACGATGGTCTAAAATTGCACCACAATTAGTATGGGTGGGTGCACAGGTGCGCCTCGCAGGGCCATAAACGTGCACGGAGCCCCATAAGACGGAGGAATAAGTATGGCTGAAGAGCTGAGAATGCGTTTCATTCAGGGCGACAGCGTGTTCCGGCTGAACCACCAGCAGTTCAGCGATGCTGAGGTGCAAGTGGTGCTTCAGGGTTACATCGAGAACTGCCGTCGGAACTCTCAGTGGATCCTCGATACCCGTGAAGAAGGAAACACCCTCGTGGTGGAGCATCTTTTCCCCGCGGAAGAATTCATCGAGGCGAATAATGGCCGCCTGCATATCGATGAGGCTTTCGTCGAATCACTGCCCCTGACGTACCCGATCGTGTTTGAGATCCGCTCGGGCTACCTGCGCATCCACAAGCCGCTAGCCAATAAGTACGGCGCTCTCCTGTCTGACTTCATTCGTGGCTTGTGGGAAGTGTTGCTGCAAGGTCAGATGCACTACCTGTGGGATCACGGCTTTGCGCAGTGTGGTGGTGTGGGAACGATACAACTCAACGCCTATGGGCTGCTGGAGCCGGACGAGCCGCTCATTGGGTTTTACCGGGTAGACGTCGATATGCAGCACGAGGCCTGGGTGTACATCACCCCGCAAGGGCTCATCCTGGTTTTCGACGATGACGACGTCCTTGCCTTCGACAAGGTGGACATGCGCAATCCCTCGATTCCTTCAGGAGTCTTTTCTTTTAGCATGCTCAAGGCTGAGGTGGTTGGAACCGGCGGCGGCAAGACTATTAAAACCTCAATGAGTCCAAAGGATCTTGGGGAACTGGACCAGGCTCGGACGGATATCCGCACTATGTTGTCCTCACCGCATCAGGGACGTCCGCGCCGCATGGTGGATCCCAGCCCGCTTCCCTGGCTCGTGGTGGACGGCGAAGAGCTGGGCTACATGGCGCAGGCGGATCGTGAGCGCTATCGCCGCCAGCGCTCCGATGCCGGGCACAACCCATTCGGGGATGGCTCCCACACTATGCAGCAAGCCATGGACAACCCCTTCGCCGAATCGTGGGAGGAGCACCCCTCGCGCGACGACAACCCTTTCGCTTAAAGCACCCCACAGGCGCTTAAAACGTGCAGCCTTAGGGCTGGGTCGTGCGGAACGTGACGTTGGTGGGGTTTTCTACCGTGCGGGACACGGTGCAGTCCTTGTCGTGGGAGATGCGAACGAGGCGCTCCACCATGGACTGGGCCTGGCGCCCGGTGTCGGTATCCGGGAAGCGGAGGGAGAATTCCACGTTGACGTCGCTCAGCCTTGAGGCGCCGTCCTCGTTGATGCGGGTGCCTTCCGCGTGGACGTCGAAAAGCTCCGGCTCCGTGCGCCGGGACGTGACCACGTCGACGTCCACGGCTGAGCAGCCAGCTACGGCGGCGAGGAGCAGCTCGACCGGACTTAGCAGTCCTTCGCCCGTGCCGAACTCGAGTGTCGCACCTGCGGCATTCGTGGCGCGGTAGCGACCGGTATCTACGCGGGTGACGTCGACGTTGTATTTCTTAGTGATATTGCTCATGAGCGTTCATCCTAGCGGCGGGTAATCATTTAAACGTGCGTTCATGCGGTCGTTACGTGAGGGAAAGCTATGGAGAATACATTTCTTATGTCTCTTTTGGCTTTATTCACTGTGATTGGAAGAACTATGGCTTCTCGCCGCCTGCTCGGCACCGTGGTCACCGCCTCGGTGGCCGGTACGTTCCTCGTCGTCCCGGCCTCTGCTGCCGAACCTTCAGAAGGCCTGGGCTCACGTTTTAGCATCGGCGTGCTGCCGGACAGCCAGTTCTACTCCCGTTACTCCACCCCGGAAACCGGCAATTTGGCCCAGGCGCGCTACGGCAGTGAGCCTTTTAAGGCGCAAGTCGAGTGGCTGGTGAAGAACCAGGAAGCGCTCAACATGGACTTTGCTACGCACCTTGGTGACGTGGTGGACCAGCCGGACTGAGGTTACCCTCGTTTAGTGGACACCCTATT
>NZ_KV803703.1:0-13193 GCF_001811145.1 Corynebacterium sp. HMSC062A03
AACCGGGAGGTTGTGGGAGAGTAAGAAACCGCCGGCACCAAACAAAACAAACAACTCAATACACAACAAAGAGAGACCGTTGAAACACTACTGTTTCAACGGTCTCTCTCTTTTCGTTTTGCGGTTTTCACCGTCCCCCCACAACAACAAAAGAGGGGGCGGGCCCAGCATTAACCCGTTGATGGCACCTTTAAACCATCTACGGTGCTGCGCTAGCAGCCGACTGAACCCCACGTCCAAAGACACCCAAAAATACAGACCCGAAAGTACAGGTAGGGGCCTGCGCTCTTTACGTGCTGCTGCAGCTAAGCCTCTAAGAGGCAGCAGTGAGGCGGCAGACTGCCTCCCGGATGACCTCAGGGCGCTTGCAGAAAGCAAAGCGCACCTTGCACTTCCACGGTTCCGGGTTGTCCGTGAAGGCGGCTAGCGGGATGGCGGCCACGCCCTTCGTTTCGGGCAGCTGCATGCAGAAGTCAATGCCGCTTAAGCCGGTAGAAGACACATCGGCAACCACATAGTAAGTGCCGCCGGTGCCATACAGGTGGAAGCTCGGCTGCTCTAGCGTGCGCCAGGGACTGTGTCCAGGAGGATGGTGAGGCTCTAGCGCGGCCGCAGTTAGTTAGGCAGGTCGCGCGATGGAGCTTAGCGGGTCTTAGTGGGCTAGATGCCCTAGATCCCCAACACCGATTTTGCGATGAAGAAGTAGATAATCAAGCCCGTCGCGTCACAGAACGTGGAGATGAACGGGTTAGAAAACACAGCAGGGTCCGCACCAACCGTCTTGGCCACAATCGGCATGAGGCCGCCAACGGTCGCTGACATCGAGCAAATAAGAAACAGGGTGGAGCCGATCACGATACCGATATCGAGGCCGTAGACCACCGTCGCCAAGACGAGACCAGCCAGTCCGAGTACGGCGCCGAGCAGCATTCCGACGCGCAGCTCGCGCCACATTACGGAAAGGAGGTCGCGCGTTCGGACGTCGCCAAGCGCGAGCGCACGGGTCACTGTAGTAGCCGCCTGGTTTCCTGTATTGCCGCCCGTGCCAGTGAGGAGGGGGATAAACAGAGAAAGTACGACCGCCTTGGCCAGGGTGTCCTCGAAGGAATCGAGAACCCGCACGGTCAACAACGCTGACACAGCGAGCACGAGCAGCCAGAGAATGCGGGAGCGAACGAGCTTGAGCAACGGCGTCGACAAGTAAGGCTGCTGGAGCGCTTCCGTACCACCGGAACGAGCCGAGTCCTCGCTGTCCTCTTCCTCCATGATGTCCGTGGCATCGTCCCACGTAAGAAGACCAACGAGGCGGTGGGAATCATCCACAATCGGCAGCGCCAGCATATCGAGGGGCAGGAACCACCGTACGGTTTCTTCAGCGTCAGCAGTCGCCCGCGCATAAACCGGTTCCTTCATGATGTCCTCAATGAGCACGCCCCTCTTCGCCGTGAAGAGATCGCGCAGGCTTACGACGCCCACCAGGCGACGGTCCTTGCGCGTCACCGGAACGGTATAGATGGTCTCCAGTTCATCGGCGGTATCGCGTAGTGTGCGCAGGGCATCTTCCATGCTCATTTCCGGGTGAATGTCGGGCACCTCTGGCGACATACGACGGCCGACGGAGCCCTTCGTGTAGCCAAGGATCACTCCGGTGACATCGCGCTGCGTCTGGGTTAGTGAGCGGAGGAGGCGATCCGCAATCTCGGCGGGCAGCTCATCCAAGAGCGCCACGCGGTCTTCGGGATCCAACTCGTCGAAGAATTCATAAACATCGGCATTCCCCAGCTCATCAATGATGTCCGCCTGGTGCTTTGCATCGAGCGCATCAAAGACCGCGATGGACTTTTCCCGTGGCAGCAGGCGGAGGGCTAGCGCAGCGCGGAGCGCATTCTGGCGCTCTACAATCGCGATGAGCTCTTGACGGGGAACGCGAGCTAAGAGTTCCTGGAGGCGAGGGGCCTTTTTAGGATCAATAGCGTCTTCTTGCTTCAGCCATGCCTCTACGGCCTCGCTGGCCTGTTCAATAGTTTCTGCCATCGCTTCGCCTTTCCACTCGACGTCAACCTCCTCAGACTACGCTATGCAGCGCTGCACGGCCTTTTCGCAGATGTACTATTGCGACATGCTTTCCCTCTACCGTGAATTTTCGGACCATGACGTTGTTAAAACGATACTGAGCTTCGAAGAAACAGAGTTTCTCTTCGTCGTGGCAGCCGCGCCGAAGAAATCGGTGAGTGATGATCCTTATGCTGAGGACAAAACGCACATTCAGCTCATGAGCTTGCCTGGAGTTGCTTTAAAGCTGTTGCCGGAAGGCGAGCTGATTACTGGCGACATCGCAGTGCGCTATCCGCAGCTCTTCCAGACAGTCGCAGGAAAAACGCTGTGGGATCCGCGTGAAATTACAGAACTTGAGCCTTTCAGGGTGTTTCATGCTCGGGGTAGCCACCACTTCCACGAGAGGAGCAAAGAGCACTATGTCGATATCTGGGAGATTCTTCCAGATGTAGCCGATGCAGCCATGGAGCAGCTTCTTGCCCGGATTGACGTTCCGGTAGAGCTTGATTCCACATTCGGTCCGTTGGTGCTCGACCGCTGTACAGATACATTCGAAGGTAGAGCAGAAGAACTCGGAATTGATATCAGCATCGTGTATGAAGGGGAGGAGCTTCTTCTCGCGGAGAGTACGAATCTCAAGCGAAAATTCAAGGCACCGCTCTCTGTGATCAACAAGGTGCTCAGTTCCGAGTTCCTCGAGGAGGCCCAGCGCTTTGCTGCTGCAAAGGCCCTCCGAGCCGCCAACCGTTGGCGCCACGACGTTGCCGTGTCCGAGGGCAACAGCGTCCCGGCGCCGGAACTTACTACCAGCGACGTATACGCCAAACTTACTCCCGTTGCCGTTGAGGTTCCTCAACGTGGCAACCTCAGCGTCGAGTTTGATGATGGCTATCTTTTTGGCGGTCACCCCGTAACAGTGAAGGTAAGACGCAACGGTAAGCCTGCATCCCTTGAGCTCGACGCTTAGTACTGTTCACGCATCCGCGTGAGGACGTTGTGGGCCGAAATCAGGCACATGGGCACGCCCACGCCCGGGACCGTGGTGCCACCGGCGTAGTACAGGTTGGGCAGCTTACGGGATTGGTTCCGGCCCCGGAAGAATGCGGACTGGCGCAGCGTATGGGCAGGGCCCACGGCGCCGCCGGACCAGGAATTGTACTGCTCGGCAAAGTCGGCGGGGCCGAGCGTGCGCTTGACGACGACCCTCTCCTCCAGATCCTCAATTCCAATCCAGGACCCCAGCTGTGCCACGGCAGCACGGGCGATGGCGCTAACGCGGGGAGATTCCGCAGCGCCGTAGGCATCGCCATGGCCGTAGGATTCTTCTGCCGGAACGGGAATGAGGATGAAGAGATTCTCGTAGCCTTCCGGAGCCACACTGGAATCGGTGGCAGAGGTTTTTGAAACATAGATCGACTCCGAGGAACCCAACGGCCGCAACGGCTCAGGGCCGTGGTAGACGGCCCTAAAATCGGGGGTCCAGTCTGTGCTGAATAGCAGCGTATGGTGTGCCAGCTGCGGAAGGGCCCCCAATACACCGAGGAAGACTAAGACGGTGCCCAGGCCAGGGTCACGGTGGGCAAAGTAGCGTTCCGGGTATGTTTGCAGGTCCGTGGGAAGCAGAGCGGTTTCTGTGTGGTGCAGGTCTGCGGCGGAGACGATGGCGTCGGCGGGGATCATGCGGCCGTCGTCAAGCGTGACGCCCGTCGCGCGCCCGTGCGCGTGGTTGATTGCTACCACCGCTGTGCCAAGCTCGAAGGTGGCGCCGGCTGCTTGCCTCGCGATAGCGTCGACAACAGCCGCGAAGCCTCCTAAGGGGTAGCGTACGCCCTCCACCAGGTCGGTGTGGCTCATCAAGGAATACAGTGCCGGCGCGGCCTGTGGTTCGGTGGAGAGAAACACCGCGGGGTAAGTCAGGACCTGGCGCAGGCGGTAATCCTTAAACTGGGCGGCCACCAGCGCATCTAGTGAGCGAGTCAGCAGCAGCGCGAGCGTGCCCAGTCGGGTGAGGACGTCTTTGTTGAGAAGCTGCGTGGGGCGGGAGAAGGTGGTGTATAAGAAGTTGCGCAGGGCAATGGCGTATACGTCGGAGGCCCGGGAGAGATACGCGCGCACCTTGTCGCCAGCGCCCGGCTCCAAGGATTCAAAAAGCTCTGCTACGTTATCCACGCCCGTTTCTATATCGAGGGCCGCGCCGTCTTCGTTGATAACACGGTAGGCAGGGGAGAGGTCCACTAGGTCCAGCTCGCGCCCGGTACTGGTGCCGCAGGCGCGGAAAAACTCATCGAAGGCCTCCGGCATGAGGTACCACGAGGGGCCGGTATCGAACCGGAAGCCATCCACGGCCAAGCTTCCCGCGCGTCCACCAACGCTGCGTTGCTTGTCGACGACCGTCACCCGCATCCCCTCCCGCAACAGCAAGGCAGCGGTGGCTAGGCCTGCAATACCAGCGCCGATGACAACAACATGTTTGCTCATGTTCTTTAACCTTTATTTCGTGCCGCGTGCGCTGCAGCGCGGCTGATGAGGACAGCTTTCCGCGCAGCGGGCACACTGACGCGGGTAGTCATGATCTCGTGCGCAGGAGTGGCCTCGAGGAGATCCGTAAGCTCCGTGAAAAGAGCCGCCGCTGCGGCTACCCCCACCCTGGAGCCAAGGGGAAGCAGGTCCATGGCCGTGCGGGCATGGGCTAAGTCTTCGCGGATATCAGAAATGATCGCGGCCTTCGTTTCCTCATCGAGTTTGTCTGGCTCACGCAGCGTAGGAAAATAAGCGCGGCCCAGCTCAGTAGAGTCTTCGTGCAGGTCCCGCAAAAAGTTGATCTTCTGAAACGCGGCACCCAGGCGCTCCGCTCCTTCTTCGACGCCGTCAGGCCGAGGTGCACCGGCATAAAAAGTATCCAGGCATAGCAGCCCAATGACTTCTGCAGAGCCCCGAACATAGGCCTTAAAAGACTCCGCTGTGTGGGAGGTGCGCGTGAGGTCACAACGCATGGAGGCAAAGAACTCTGCAATGTGTTCGTCCTGGAACCCGCAGCGCCGCGCGGACAGCGCGTAGGCGTGCACGACCGGGTCGGCGTGAAAACGTTGGGAGGGGGCGTTGCGGACGGTGGTTTCGTAGGCGTCGAGAAGCGCGGCCGCGTCGAGGGGATCGAGTCCCGCGTCGACGATCTCATCGGCCGTGCGCACCATGGCATATAAATTTCGGATGTCCATGCGCACTCGCGGCTGAAGAAGCCGTGTGGCCAGGGAAAAACTGGTGGAGTAGTGGCGCATGATCTGAGCCGCGGCTGCTTCGGCACAGCGGTCATAATGTTCCAGAGCGGAAAGAGATGCGCGCATGGGGCATATTTTAGACCACACGCGTCACACATTTAACCCGAGGCAAGATAGGGTAGTGACGTTACTTTCCCCATCTATAAGGAGAACACGTCCATGACCACCCCAACGATGACTGCTGCGGCTCGCGCCGTTGACCTGTTCAAACAATACGGTCAGGGAGACACCGCAGTCACCGCGTTGGACCACGTCGACGTTGAGTTCGCGCGCAACACCTTCACCGCCATCATGGGCCCGTCGGGCTCCGGCAAATCCACCCTCATGCACACCATGGCGGGGCTCGATTCGGCGACGTCCGGTTCGGCCTTCATCGGTGACACCGATATGTCGCAGCTCAGTGACAAGGATATTACGGCCCTGCGCCGCGACCGCCTGGGCTTCATCTTTCAGTCCTTCAACCTGGTGCCCACGCTGACCGCGGCAGAAAACATCACGCTGCCCACCGATATCGCTGGCCACAAGGTGGATAAAGAGTGGTTCGATGAGGTCACTTCCCGCCTAGGCTTGTCCGAGCGCTTGAATCACCGCCCAGCAGAGCTCTCCGGCGGCCAGCAGCAGCGCGTGGCCTGCGCGCGAGCCCTGGTTTCGCGCCCCGAGATCATCTTCGGCGATGAGCCGACCGGCAACCTGGATTCGAACTCCTCCGCCGAGGTGCTCGACATTTTGCGCACCGCCGTGGACAAGGATGGTCAGACCGTCGTTATCGTCACGCACGATGCCAAGGCAGCCTCTTACGCAGACCGCGTGGTTTTCCTTGCTGATGGGCGCCTCGTGAATGAACTCACCAACCCAACCATGGAGTCCATCCACGCCGTGATGGCAGAAATCGAGGGCTAGAACATGGCCACAAAGAACACCATGCGCACGGTGTCCGTGCGCAACATTCTCGCTCATAAGCTGCGTCTTGCCCTGACCCTGCTGGCGGTGGTGCTCGGCACCGCGTTCATCTCGGGTTCCTTCATGTTCACCAATTCGCTCTCGAGCACCTTCGACTCCGCGGTATCTACCGCGTTTACGGGCGTGGATGCGGCCGTGAGCCAGAAGGAGGGCGGCCCCAACCTCGATCAGAAGATGCGCGATGACATCGCCGCCGACCCCGATGTGCGCGCGGTGAATATGCAAAGCAGCCAGACGGTCGTGGTGGCAAACAAGGACGCCGAGGCCTTTCAAACCGGTGGGGGCACCTCCAGCGTGCAGCCCTACTACCCGGAGGAGCAGTCCGTCGGTGAGCCCGCCACGCTTGTCGAAGGCTCTGAGCCGAACGGGACCGGCGAAGTCCTCATTAATGATTCCGCCGCTGAAGAGTTCGGTATCCACGTCGGCGATACTCTCCTCGTGGTCCACCCGGACCAGCGTGATGAGGTGAAGGTCGTGGGCGTCGTCAAGCCTGCGGTGGACCAAGGCCCCAGCCTGACCTTGCTCATGGGCCACGAGGCCTTCGTCGAGCGCTATGGCAATTCTGCCCAGTTGAAGGTCGCGGCGGCCGAGGGCGTCGACGCCGATGCCCTCGTAGACCACCTCAATGAAACCTTCGAGGTCAAGGCGGAATCCGGGCAGAAACTGGCTGAAGAGATTTCAGATCAGATTTCCTCTGCACTGAAATTCGTCAACTACTTCCTTATCGCTTTCGGCCTCATCGCGCTGTTGGTGGGCACGTTTATCATTGCGAATACCTTCTCGATGATCGTGGCCCAGCGCACCAAGGAGTTCGCACTCTTGCGTGCACTCGGCGCCTCCCGTGGGCAGATTACGCGCTCGGTGGTCACAGAGGCCTTCATCGTGGGCCTTGTGGGTTCTGCCGTGGGGGTGATCGCCGGCATGGGCCTGGTGGCACTCATCAAGGCAGTTTTTGAAGCCAAGGACATGCCCATGGGCGGCGGTCTGGGCCTGAGCGTTAGCGCAGTCGTCGTGCCGTTGCTTTTGGGTGCCGTGGTCACCATCATTTCCGCGTGGGCGCCGGCGCGCCGGGCGGGTGCGGTGAAACCCGTGGAGGCCATGCGCACCACCGAGTCTGCGGCTGGTTCTTCGTTGCTTGTGCGCAGCGTGCTGGGCGGGCTGCTGCTGGTTGTAGGCATCATCTTCGCGCTTATTGGAGTGTTTATTGATGCCTCCACAGGCATCCGCGCCTCCCTCGTGGGCCTCGGTGCGCTCAACCTAATCCTTGGTTTCTTCCTCGCCGGCCCGGCCATCTCCCTGCCTATCGTTCCGGGGATCGGCCGCGTGGTTGGCGCGCCCTTTGGTGCGGTGGGCAAGCTGGCGTCGACGAATTCGGCGCGTAACCCGCGCCGAACCGCGGCTACCGCGTTCGCTCTCATGCTGGGCGTGGCGCTGGTGACCTCGATCGGCATGTTGGGTGCGACGATGAAAGCCTCGGTTGCCGATGCCGTCGAACAGGATGCCCACGCGGACTTCTTGCTGTCCGGTCCGACGTCCGGAAACTTCCCGACGCCGAACGAGACGGCGCAGCGTGCCCGCGATACCGAGGGCGCTGGCCAGGTCGTAGCGATGAGTACTGCGCCACTACAGGTGGATGGCCAGGCTTCGATGAATTATGGCCCGGAAATGTTGATAAGCCAGGTCATCGATGGCAACGCCGATGACATCCTCAACCTCACCGTGGTCGAAGGCGCCGTGAACACGGGCGAGGAGCCTGGCTTCATCGCCGAGGCCGGCTTGGCTGCGGAGCAGGGTTGGGAAGTCGGTCAGTCCTATGAGCTGGCTGGCCCGGATCCCTCCCGCACCGCGCAGGTGAAGCTCCTCGGCACGTATGAGCATTTTGAGATGCTTTCGGGTCTGGCCGTGTCCAAGTCCGCGGCGGAGGACGTTGTTGACCCCGGCAGTCTCGACGTCATGGTGGTCTCCGTGAACGCGGAAGAGGGCTATGACAAGGAGAAACTGCGCGCCAACCTGGAGAAGTCTGTCAAAGACCTCGTCGTGGTGCAGGTGCGCACCAGTGAGGAATACGCCGGCGAGGCTGCCGGCATGATTGACCAGATGCTCACGATTCTCTATGCGCTACTGGCTTTGGCCGTGGTCATTGCGGTCTTGGGTATTGTCAATACCCTCACGCTGGGTGTGATCGAACGCCGACAAGAAATCGGCATGCTGCGCGCGGTGGGTACCCAGCGCCGCCAGATCCGCACGATGATCACCGTGGAATCGGTACAGATTGCCCTCTTCGGTGCGCTCATGGGCATCCTCATGGGCCTGGGGATGGGGTGGTCCTTCATCTCCGTGCTTTCCGACGAAGGCCTCGATACCGCGACGGTTCCGTGGTTGATGCTCGCGGTCATGTTCGTGGGCTCCGGAATCGTCGGTGTGCTGGCAGCGCTATGGCCAGCGCAGCGCGCGGCACAGACCCCACCGTTGGACGCCATCGCTGACTAGTACAGCATGTGGCCGCACAAGGGCGTGCGAGGTAGGTTAGGCGAGAAGCGAACCTACCCACGCTCCGCGCCAGGCCACCACGATTCCCAGGCCGATGGTCCAGAAGAGATAACGCGCCAAGCGCCACCAGCGCTTGGCCTTTATCATTTCTCCCAGTTCCTTGGCCAGCGTGGACCACGTGGATAGCCCGCCGGCGAGTCCGGCTGCTAGCAGGGGGAGAAAATACTCAGGGGTGTGGGCATGCGTGGCATAGCCGTAGGCCACGCCCGCCACGGCTGCGCCAATGAGGTTGGCGGCAAAGGTACATGTGGGGGAAGGCAGCACACGGGTGAGCAGATAGCGCCCGCAGCCACCGACAAAGCCACCGGCGAGTACGGCCAGGATGGAGAGAATCATGCGTGCCTCCGATCCTGCAGGCGGTCACCCATGAGGTAGGCCGCGGTGCAACCGACGACCGTCGCCAGCACGTAGGCCCCCGCCTGCGCCGGGCCGAAGCCGGAGGTGAGGAAGGCGAAAGCGGCAAAGCTAGTGAAGCCGCCTAAGAAACCCGTGCCCCAGAACGCTGGTGGCTTGGCATAGCCCATGACAGCACTGCCAAGAACGTTGATGAGGAGCAGCGGCAGTGCGCCACCCCCGAGAAGTGTAGTGAGGACGAAGCGGACCAGCGCCCCGAGCGCGGTTCCGCAGCCCACAAGAAGGATCTGTGGCATAGGAACCATCCTAATTGGGATGCGAAAACGACGTGAAGCAGGCAAGCTTAGGGTGTATCCACGTTTCCAAGGAGGAACCCACCATGGCACACGAGCGCGCCGGCCAACTAGCCCAGCCTTCTGATCTCATCGATATTGCAGAGCTAGTCACCGCTTATTACACCCGCACCCCCGACGCTGATAACCCCGATCAGCAGGTTTCCTTCGGCACCTCCGGGCACCGCGGCTCCGCTTTAGATACCGCCTTCAACGAGGCCCACATTCTGGCGATTACCCAGGCCATCGTGGACTACCGCGCTGAGCAGGGGACCACGGGCGCCATTTTCATTGGCCGCGATACTCATGCCCTGTCCGAGCCCGCCATGGTCTCTGCCCTCGAGGTCCTCTTAGCTAATGAGCTGGAGGTCCGCGTGGATGACCGTGGCCGTTATACCCCAACTCCGGCCGTCTCCCACGCCATCCTGACCAACCCGGGCACCGACGGCATCGTGATTACCCCGTCTCATAACCCGCCGCGCGATGGCGGATTCAAGTACAACCCGCCAACGGGCGGCCCGGCGGATACCGATGCCACCGACTGGATCGCCGCCAAGGCCAACGACTATCTGCGCGCCGGGCTCGAGGGCGTGAAACGCGTGGCGGTTGACGGCGTGCTGGATGAGCGCTGCGTGAAGCACAACTACGTGGACAACTACGTTGCGGACCTGGCGAACGTCGTGGACATGAAAGCCATCAAGAACGCCGGCGTGCGCATCGGAGCGGATCCCATGGGCGGGGCCTCGGTGGACTACTGGGCGGCCATCGCCGAGCATTACGAACTCAACATGACGGTGGTGAACCCCGAGGTAGACGGCACTTTCCGCTTCATGACGTTGGATACCGACGGCAAGATCCGCATGGACTGTTCCTCCCCGGATGCCATGGCGTCACTGGTGGATAACCGTTCCAAGTACGACCTGGCCACGGGCAACGACGCCGACGCGGACCGCCACGGCATCGTCACCCCGGATGCGGGCCTGATGAACCCGAACCACTACCTGGCTGTGGCCATCGAGTACCTGTTTAGCCACCGCCCCCAGTGGGGCAACGCCGGGGTGGGCAAGACCTTGGTCTCATCCTCGATGATTGATCGCGTCGTGGCCAGCTTGGGCCGTGAGCTCGTTGAGGTGCCGGTGGGCTTCAAGTGGTTTGTGCCGGGGCTTGTCGACGGCTCCCTGGGCTTCGGCGGTGAAGAATCCGCCGGCGCTTCCTTCCTGCGCTTCGACGGTACGGTGTGGTCCACCGACAAGGATGGCATCATCATGGATCTTTTGGCCGCCGAGATCCTGGCGGTGACGGGCAAGACTCCGTCCCAGCGCTACGCGGAGCTGGCAGAGGAATATGGTGCACCGGCCTACGCGCGTACCGACGCCCCAGCTAACCGTGAGCAGAAGGCAATCCTGAAGAAGCTCTCCCCGGAGCAGGTGACGGCGACTGAGCTGGCGGGCGAGGAGATCCTCGCCAAGCTCACCGAAGCGCCGGGCAACGGCGCGGCGATCGGTGGCCTCAAGGTGAGGACTGAGAACGCGTGGTTCGCCGCGCGCCCGTCCGGCACGGAGGATAAGTACAAGATTTACGCTGAGAGCTTCCGTGGCGAAGAACACCTCAAGCAGGTGCAGCAGGAGGCGCAAGCGCTGGTGTCACAGGTTCTGGGAGGCTAACTTCAGGGCTAGGCTAATGGATTATGACAGCCACACAACGCGCCTCGGTGCTTGACCTGGCCAGCGCGCTCGCCCGATTCGGTATGGCCGCCGTGTGGATTATCGCCGGCATACAGAAACTAGACGCCCGGATGGAGATGGCACAGGCCATCCGGGCCTATGGCATCTTCATCCCGGAATGGTCCGAGTACTTGGCCTACCTCATTGCACCGCTTGAAATCGTAGGAGGGCTGCTGCTGTTGCTGGGCCTGTTCTTGAGGGAGGCGTCGGCAGTCGCTGCGGTGGTCCTAGTCCTGTTCATGGTGGGCATTTCTCAGGCGTGGGCGCGTGGGTTAGTCATCGATTGTGGGTGTTTTGGCTATGACCCCAACGACGTGAGCCAAGGTATGAACTACGCGCTGACGCTGCTTCGCGACGCCTTCTTCCTCATCCTCACCGCGTGGACGATCTGGCGTCCATATCGTCGTTACGCTCTCCACCCGTAACTTGTTAGGCTAATCCCGTGTTTAAAAATAAGATCAGCGCAACGCTCGTGCTGGACGTTATCAGTGCGTTTGCGCGATTTTATATGGCCTATGTGTGGATTAAAGCGGGAGCGTCGAAGTTGTCGGACCAGCTCGCGGTATCGCAAAGCATCAAGGCATATGAAATCTTTACCCCAGAGTGGTCCCACTATTTGTCCTATCTGATTGGCCCGCTTGAAGTGTGCGGCGGCCTGTTGCTCCTGCTGGGGCTGTTCCTGCGTCAATCGGCGTGGGTGGGGCAGATTGTCCTCGTTCTGTTCATGATCGGCATCGCGCAGGCATGGGCGCGGGGACTCGGGATTGACTGCGGGTGTTTCTCCGTTAGCCCTGATGAGGACGCGCAAGTGATGAACTACATGATGACACTGCTGCGTGATGTCTTCTATTCTGTCTTAATGGTGTGGACGATCAAGCGTCCTTTCACCAAGTTTGCATTGCACCCTTAACAACGGTGTGTAGACTTTCCATCTATTCGAAATAACGTCATCAAAGGCAAGGTTGTTCAATGAGTACAGTCAAAGACCCCAACTCCAAGAGTAATAGTGGATTCGTCTGGGGCCTCGCTGTTCTGCTGGTTATTATTGCCGTGGTCATCGGCTACATCGTCTACCAAGGGCGAGGCGCACAGACCGATGCGCTGGGGGACTACTCCGCCGAGGATGTCTCCATGGAGATTTCCCTCGCGGACAATGCGGTAACCCTCAAGTCTGCGGATGCCGCAAAGGACGCAACCGAAGTAGAGCTGTACGAGGACTACTCCTGCCCACACTGTGGTGACCTGGCGAAGGAAACCGACGAGCAGATGAAGGATGCGATTGATGCGGGCGAGCTCGTCGTGCACGTGCGCACCCTCAACTTCCTCGACGGCAGCCCGAACGGCCTGGAGAGCATCAAGTCCAACACGGGCCACTCCTCCAAGGCCGCTGCTGCGATGGAACAGGTAGCAAAGACCGGTGACGCCACGCTCTACTGGAACCTGCGTAAGTACCTCATGGAGAACCAGTCCAAGGTGTACAACAAGTGGGAGATGGAAGATTTCGCTGCTGCCGCGAAGGAACTGGGCGCAGATGATGCCACGGTGAAGGCCATTGAGGAAGCCCCGGTTGGTGAAGGAAACCCGCTGGTGACCTCGAACTACGAAAAGCTTGAAAAGGAAACCGGCAGCGTATCCTCGCCGCGCATTATCAAGGACGGCAAGGACATTCCGGAGGATGACAAGACCTCCATCATGGAATGGGTCAACATCGTTACTGAGAAGTAAATTTAGCGCCCCAACTCGCGATTTGGTGAGTGAATGGGGAGCGGATATATTGATACGAGTTGCAATCTTAAAGGTTGCACCTCGTATGAGGGGCTATGGCGCAGTTGGTAGCGCACCACACTGGCAGTGTGGGGGTCACGGGTTCGAATCCCGTTAGCTCCACTTTAAAATTCAATATTGCCTTGGGGCTATGGCGCAGTTGGTAGCGCACCACACTG